>NZ_JBBODB010000002.1:0-55012 GCF_038002725.1 Paenibacillus sp. FSL H7-0323
TCACCTATTATACATTGAGGTTTGTTTATTTGAACGCCCTAGATATCCATTGTATTCCACATAATCAGGCTAGTGGGTAAATTATATAACTCGGATAGTTTAATTGCTTTATGTATGGAAACTTCCGAGGGTGTACTCTCCGCCATTAACAACTCATCCTCAGTAATCCCCATTACCAAAGCTGACTCTTTCACTGAATAACCAGCTTTTTCACGCGCTTCATTTAGGCTGTATTTATTTTTCATCTGAATTATCTCCTTATTAAGTGCTAGCCATAACGCAATGATTTTTAAGATAGCTTTTGTGCAAATCATAACGTCTTTTTCTTGTCAATAAAAATTCACCGTACAATTCCCTATAATCAATCGACTTAAGATGTGATACAGTAAAGATAGAAATTTAGTTAAGCTTTTCTTTTTAAGGATTTGCCCTGGCCGGCAGGTCCTTATTTTTTTGTTTCGAATGCGTTAAAAACTACATCATGTTATAATTTCATTGTTATTAAATTCCACCTCATTTCTGCAAGGAGATAACGTTGTGGTTAAGCTCTCCCGTGGGAGATGCCGACTAAGATATTTACTAGCAAGGACCAAGATTACACAAGCAGAGTTATCAAGGAGAACTGGATACTCTAAGCAACAGATATCAAACTGGGTTAATAACCGTGAACTCATGTCGTTTGAAGCTGCTGCAACTCTTGCTTATGTACTCAAATGCCAAATAGAAGAATTGTATGAGCTAGTAATTAATCATTGAGCCGGTCGGCTCTTCCCGGGAGAAAGTATAGACATAACTATACTACATGTTTTCCTGTATAGCCTTAAAAGACAATTAGAGTACTGATTCACTCTTTATATCCCTATTTTACCATTCATAATGCATGAAAATTGTCGATACTTGCTGTCGAATCCGTATTTCGTACCCGGGTACGAAATTTCTTGACAAAATTATAATTTGGTGTATAGAAAAAGACACAATCATTATGATTGCGTCTTTTTTATTAAACTTTCAATTATATCTAACTTTTTTTTGTTATCCGCGATTGGCACAGGTTCCACTCCGTCTCCAAAATGCGCAATATATACACCAAATCTTCCTTGTTCAATGCTTTTAATTTCATTAACATTGACCAATAGTCCGCTGTCTAATTGCACGAACCCTTCTGACCTAAACGCATGTTTGGTGGAATCATAGGTTCTTGTGTGGCCGTACTTGCCTTGTCTAGTATTGAACAACGGGGCATATAGTTTTCTTCTAGCCTCAAAACTATTTATGTAACAAAGCCCCTCAAGCGAGTATATCCCATGATTTCCAGTCTCTTTTCCATCGACAACTTCAGTACCAATTATATGAATGCTCATTGTTCCGCACCACTACAAAAGTTCTTTCGGTAGTTTTTGAGAACCGATGAACACTTTCAATGTTGTAGCGCCTGTCTTTTCTCTTGCAACAGATTTTCTAGCGCTTCTTTCCAAACCTTCAGTCATTTTTTTAGCCAATTTCTTAATCATACTCTGGTCCCTCCTTTCTTTCTATAATCAGTGCTGTTTGAACGATAAAAACTATCGTTAAAACCGGAGATTGTATAAATAAGTTAGCTACCACTAATGCCAAAGAAGCTAATTTTATAGGCAGTTCCTTTTTGGAATACAATAACAGCAATGAGACTGTTAACCATGTTAATAATACCATATATCCATTACTTATGGATAGTATTGGGGCAATAGTAAATAAAGAAACAGATACTATTGTACATGCTGTAAGTGGCAAGTGACGGCCACCGCTAAATTTTCGCAGGGCTGCAAAGCCAAACATACCTAAACAAGATTCCCAAAAGTGATTTGTTATTGCTCCGATCCCTGCTGTCAAAATGATAATTGAGTATAAATTTAGTTTTCGAGCAATTTCATAAGACATAATATTTACATTCGATTCAGGCACAATTGAATTTAGCTTCATTGATATTTTTCTTGCAGTATATTCAATCAATGGTTAAGTCCCTCCTATTTGAAAAGTAGTATGACAATCCGAAACTAATTATCGCTGAAGGAAAAACTAGCAATTCATTAACGTTTAGTAATAGCACTAAAGATAAAGCCACTACAATTAATGTTGTTGCAACTGCAATATTTAACCCCAGATGCTTCGAGTAATCATTTTTTATCAAAAATTCATGAGGTGGAATCGGGATAAACGAAAATCCATAACCAAACAGTTTCATGAACGTGGCTATCACTAAAGTTATTGCTATAGAAGTAATCTGAAATAGTTGTACCTCTACACCCTGTGAGTGGAATATAAAAGTTTGTTTGGCACCATCAACAGCCATGAACGCAAGCAATACTGCTAACTGCACTAAAATGTAAGCGTTCAGCCCTGCACCAGTAACTAGCGCGGCATAAAATAACTTCAGCTTCATTGCTAATCTAAAAAATGCTATTAGAAACGCAGCTAGTATAGCTAGATCTAGCCAAGGAAGCCCGATTAATATCCGGACGAAATATGAAATTGTAGAAGAAGCAAGACAGAATCCGAGAATAGGAAATATGTATCTTTTAAGTGGCAAACGATACAATTTCAAAGATAAAACAAGTACTGCAAAGACGTCCGCTAAACCAATTAAGATGTAAACAACAGCTGACACAAGCAACACCGCCTGAATTTATTTTATTTCACCAGATTAATTATATAATTGAAGTAAGTTGATCGCATAGAACTATTTTCCAATGCAGGCGGTGCGCCTGACCTAGAATTATAGATCGTATTCAGCCCATCCTTTAGGTAAATCCTCCTTCTTTACTCCTTCTAAATGTTCAGATTCAACAAGAACTAACAACGGTTCTTGAATATCGATTTTAGCCCCCTCAACTTCTAGTGATCCATCGAAAGACTTAAACTTCCCTTTCTTCGTTACATATCCAATACGTCCACCATGCCCACTTGAATGGCCTACTGCGATCCTTACCGACATCCCAACTTTTAGATCCTCTTGTTTCATACTTCGTCACCTTCCAGATTAAGTGAGAGCGCGCGCTGCTCTCAAATGGCGGATTCCGCGACCATCCCGGCATATATAACCGGTAGGTTTCGACCAGCTCCGCAGCCAGTCCAAGGCGCTTAGCGCTCATCAGGCGGTGTTAATACGCTTCTTAGCTCTTCTCCTATCCACTTTGCTTTCGTTGCAATGATCAGCATTTCGGCTGTGTTAATCGATGTAAAATGAACTTCTCCATCAAGTGGGCTTCCTCCAGTTGTTAAATAGGTCTTATAAATGGCAACTTCAAATCCGTACTGGATAAACACCCGATAATCTGTCATAACAATAAGTTTATCTTTGAACGGTGTAGTTTCCCATTTTTGAACAGAGATAATATCACCCGGAAGATTCTGTAGCATTTGTTCAACCCGATCTTGTAGAATCTGAGGACAATCAGTTAACAATATCTCTTCTCTCATTTTTCTTGTTCCTCCTTTAAATGGGCTGTAGCCCCGTTATTGCTCACAACGTTTGTTCGCTAGAGCTTCTGCTCCTCGTTGCGTCTTACGACTGCCAACAAGCTTAAATCCACTACCGTTTGATTCATTGTGTTTTACAGCTGCTTCGTCTTCGCATATGATCACATCTGTTTTATTTTCTATCACATAGTACATTCTCTTATCCCTCCTACGAATGCGCTTTGGCTCAATTTCTAAACTCTACAGTTTAATAATAAATCAAATAATTAAATTAGTCAATATAAAAATAAACTGTTTGATTTAAAAGTTTACTGTATAGTATAATTCTAGTGAGGTGTTGAAATGGAAGTTAAAAATGAAATAAAGGCAAATATTACAAAAAACGGCTGGAGCATGACAGAAGTTGTGAATGCTCTCAATGAAAAATACGGGCGATCCGACACTGTTCAAAATCTTAGTAATAAAATGAGAAAAGGGACTCTCCGGTATTCCGAAGCTATGGAGATAGCAGAGGTAATTGGCTGTGAAATTGTATGGGAGAAAAATAAAGAATCGCGGAGGGAATAGCTGTGGAAAAGACAATTGAAGAGTGGAAACACTCTCTAATGACAAAAAGCCTTAAATACGCTCCAAAGGATGCTGATCAACTCGGTGCTCGCATGTGTGTAGAAATTGGGATGCTAATACAAGCTAATAAAATGGGCAAGTCAGCTTTAACTGAAACTGAACTCCTTGGTGAAATCGAGAAAATGTATGAAGCCTACTATTATCTCCAACCTGTGTATTTCGGGTTTGATGATTGCCCGGAATTATGGTTTGCGAAGCATGGTGAAAAACAGCAGTGAATAAACAAACCCCCGCCAGTATTATCACTGACGGGGTATTCTCATTGTATGGGCTTAGGTAGAGTAGTAATGAATCTGGCATAACCATTTTTATTCTTAAGAAGGTTCAAACTGCGAAAGCGTGGAAGTCGTAGAAGGTCTTCTAATTCAAACGGTGATAATTCATCCTTTAGCTCATTGAAGTTTTTCTTATCACATCCGCTTATGAGCATATAGGAAGTATTAGCACTTCTAAGCTCTTCACGGATATATTTCAGTTGGTTTAAATAATGACAACTAATAATGGGTTTAGCTGCAAACTTAGCCAATCGGCTGAGCTTTTCGGTCAAGAACTTTTCTGTATTTTGAACCTGATACAATTCATCAAATACAATATTCACTTTTGTAAGCTTACTGCGCTCTGGGATATGCTGCCCACGTACCTGGAGAGCCAACCAAAGCTTTGTAATCCAATACGTTGTGTATACATCACGTTCACCGTCAGTACTAAACATAGTTTCTGGCATCCGAATGGTAATCAATTGGTTCTTTTGCAGCTCCTTAGCTAAATCGATATTTCCAGCCGTCGATTTTTTAAGCATCATTTCCATGTAAGTATTAGCTTTAAGTTTATTTAAACGATCAATTACACCAGTGATAAGATGTTCTTTTGTTCCGATCAGCTGCGAAATTGATGTAGTTACCCCATCCTCTTTAAGCTTTATATCCTTGTATTCATCTAGTTCACAAAGGCTGCTGATATACTCAGTAAGGTTTTCTTGCTGTTGTCTCGGGACCTTATCAATAAACACATGACGTGCCGTATGATCCTGCAGGACGCTGAATACATCCCGTATACTACCTGATGACACAAAGACTACAAGGGCTGCACTGGTTAGGTATCGCTCCATCTTGGCGCTGAGGCGCGTATCATCGGCGTTAATACTATTAATAAGTGTCATGAGCTGTGTAGTCTGCTTTTTAGCATTGTCATACTGGACAAAGGGATCCGTGCTAGTTCCTACTTCGTTGTATCCTAATCCCTGTAATGTCTTTACATCGCCACAATTAATCGTAAGTGTTTTATGTCCTGGAAATGCAGCAGATACTTCACTGCTCAATTCACAGTTTTTAATGTAATCAAAAATGACTACACATTCACCAGCTTCAATCGCGTCTTTACTCATGTTTCCGATCAATGCCGATTTTCCGGCGCGTGTTGGCCCGATCAAAACAAGAGTTAAATTTTTATACTCACTGTCATTACTGATATAAGCCGCTTGCTCTTTTCCTCTATATAGATTGGCTCCAATCCTAATAACGCCTTCCTGTAAATCCTCTGGTACTTGCGTTTCTTGAGTCTCGACCTTATCTATAAAATCATATCGTTCCAAAATATCACGCCCAGCAAGCGCGATAAAATTCTGGAGTTCTTCGTCACTCATCTTATTTACGGCAGCTCCACGAAAAGAAAAATCATTATACTGTGATTTACTCCTGAGTAATCGAGAAGCAAGCTCATTGTCTCCACTAACAGCATCGAAACTCTGTGTAAGACTTCGCCCATTATTCCTCTGACGTAAACCATTTTTGCTCTCACTCATTACTATTATTTGTGTATTAAGAATTGCTGCTGTTGCCTTTTGTTCTGTGCTAGAGCTAATCTTTTCGCCCCCATTCAGACGAAGTAGGAGCCCATCAAACAGGTTCTCACTTGCAGCCTTACGTTCACCCCCTATCAGCTCACTAACTTCTCCAGCGATACCAGCAAGCATTGATACTGCCATTCGTAGTAAGTACCCAACCCCAACTTTATTACGATCTACTGGCATCCCTCGTCGAACTTTATCTATTGTTGCTTTATATGTGCTACGCCAGCTAAATTGAGAGGTTGGCATAAGGTTAAATAGTATTCCTGCTCGATCTCCATCCTCTAACGCTTCAATTACATTTAGTGATGAGTTAAGCCAATCATTATTCCTGCGATCAACATTGAGGCTAAGAGCATCTTCTTTCTTATAACTCAAATGATACTTTGCAGCTCCACATTCAAATTCAGGCAGTTCAGCAACTTCCTCGATCGTAACACCTTGCCAAGCATCACCCATCTTTTCTTTAATCAACCCTAAGTGCTGGCGAGGTATAATAAAGTAAAACTCCACCTTTTGTTTTTCTACATAAATAAAATACGTCACCTTAGCAGGCAAGGAATATGACACTGAGACTGGCACGGATAATCGTTGACCTAGCACACGTATAACCCTTTCTTCTTCCATCCGGACTGACTCAAAAACATTCTTATACAGGGATCCTATAACCCGGGCCAGCTTGTGAGTGTTATTATTTCGAATACTGTTGCTAGGCTTCAGCCGCAAGTACACATATTCTGGTTTGATTATTCGCATGGCTTCGCTAAACTTGATAGCCTTCATACGATCACCCCACTAGATACTTAATTAGCGTGTAACCAACAACTAATAGACTGGTCCATCGTTTCCCCTTTTCCCAACCGGCCACATATAAAATAATAGACAAGCCCCCACCAACCAACGCGATGGAATATGAAAGATCGACCGCTACATCCTTTAATCCACTAAGAGCCCCTAGCACAATCTCCTTCACTGCTTCCCGTGAATGCTCCTTCAGTCCATCTATAAACGGATTCATATCCTCACGCTCCCATATCAGCGAATACAACATCTACCTGCTTTAATCCCCACGGTAGCGCCCATAGTACAACGTATACAAGTAAATATCCCAAGAAATTTTTCTTAGCTGATTGAACATCACCTTGAATCGCACTCTGAATTGTATCGATGCCACCTTTCATAACAATTATCCATTTCCCAACGTTGAGTAGTTTCTTATACAATTTGTCGGCTACTGCATCTATACCGGTGGCAGCGTGAGAAGTAGCCGGTAATCCTATGAGTAGCAACAATGTTATTCCTGCAACCTTGATAAGTGTTTCTTTTTTCATAACGGATTTAGTGACCTTTTCGTGGATATCATC
Organism: Paenibacillus sp. FSL H7-0323; assembly: GCF_038002725.1. Classification (NCBI taxonomy): domain Bacteria; kingdom Bacillati; phylum Bacillota; class Bacilli; order Caryophanales; family Paenibacillaceae; genus Paenibacillus; species Paenibacillus sp. FSL H7-0323. The sequence goes on from NZ_JBBODB010000002.1 coordinate 7,294, forward strand.
CAAATCAATGAATATGAAAGGCTCATGCAGTTGCTTTTTCTCAATGAAAAACTCATCCCAATTTACTGTTTTCACCTTGGACATGTTAATCATCTCCTATTAGGGATGTATACAGCAGGTTTACTTACTACTGGCTTGCTTCTAGTGTCGGCAGTTATCCATGGCAATGCCCTATCGGGCACAATAAGAGGCCTATCAGGAACTACTAATGGTCTCTCAGTAACCGTTGAACTTTTAGTGGTCTTAATCCCTAACATCAACCGCAATCCATCCCTGGACAGGCTGCTTACTGTTTTCTTATCCATGTCTTTAACAGCCTCTTTTATATCTGCGTCGAGATCCTTCCGAAGTCTAAATGTAATTGGATCGTTCATCTTGTTTACCTCCTGTAAACGTTGGTATACAAGAGCTTATGGCAATGGATTTGTCCAATATGTTCATTTTTTTATTCCAAAAGGTTTATTTTTCTGAACAGTTGTCCATGCTAATAAAAAATTAAAAGGGCGTGGTGTAATGTTCGGACTGGGAAAGCCAAGGTCTAAGTTAGGCAAATGGATAGATCGACGCGGAATTAAACAAGAATGGATTACTCAAGTGGGAGGAGTTTCGAAGGGTACGGTTGTAAAACTGTGTAATGAAAAGGATTACGTTCCGAGTGGAAGTACTATGAAGAAAGTAATAAAGGCCCTTCGAGAGGTTGATGCCTCTGTCCGGGCCGATCAATTTTGGGATTTGTAGACACTATGTACACATTGGGGATAGATCCATGCCCTTAACTTTTGCTTCCGCTTCCTTGCGGCTTGCCGCTGCGGTTCTCAGCGAAAGTTTATTTATACTGTATACCTATGTATTAATGGGGCTTGATATGCCCCTAATGATTCGCATTATTAGAGTTCAGCAGAAATAATATCCGTTAACTTTATCCAGTCCCAATCATCACTATGACGGAATTTAATCTGTTTGAGCTGTTGGTCTACTCTCGTCACTATTCCATGTATTTGCATATCCTCATACTCTTTAAACACCGTTAATGTGATCGGGCTGCAATCTTCTAATGATTGAGCTAACACCTGTGAGATCTCCACTAATGCTTGGGGATCTAAATCAGGTTTTTTACGTGTCTCTTCATTCAACGCATCGTCTAGTATCCTTGCCTTATGTTCTGGCATAATCATACGACTGCCTTCCCATAGTCCATTTCCTTCTAGTTTTTTTCTAGCCATGTAAAGTCCTCCTAGTGCATCGTCCAGTAATCAATATTACCGCCATCCATACCCCATTGTATCTCCTGTGATGCTATCTGACGCTTTTTAAAACGTGAGTCAGGACGTTCCCATCCTTCAATTATAACCGCCGTCTCAGGCGGCGTGTTTGGATTCCACTCAATATAATTTTCCTCAACCAGTTCTTTCAGAGCTGCCTTTATTGGTACTGGCATACGTCCACTAAGGCGTTCCAACTCCGGTAGACTTGGCATATGTGCATGATGATTTGCTGAGTGGGTCATGATCATAAGCAGTTTCCGGGCAGTATCACTTAACATGTCGAATCACCCTCAGCGCTCTTGGAGAACTCTCTTTTCGTTCTAAATACCCTTTCTCCTCCAACCCCTGAATGTACCTGAAAGCTGTAGATTTTGAGGACAGCCCCATTTCATCAGCAATTTCTTGCACAGTCGGTGAATATTTCAAGCGATCATATAGATTATTGATTGCCTTCAGAGCATCTTTTTCTCTTCTAGTTAATTCACTAATGCTGATCAGCTCCTTTAAGAAATTCAAAGAGATCCAAAAACAAGAACATTTGTTTGTATTATAACCGCATTAGGGAAATTTAAGCAATGGGAAAAAGAGACAGCATGCCTCATGATCCAAGACTTACCTGCCCTCTTATGTCATTCAAAAGATTATAATTATGGAGAGGTGAAACTATGTTTATATCCCCAATGCTGTTGCAAACGGCTCACGGGCCATTTAGTCACAGTGATTATATATTTGAACCTAAGATAGATGGCCATCGACTTATTTATTCCCAAGAGTCCGGTAAAATTCGGTTATATACAAGACACGATAACGAATGTACTCTGCAATACCCTGAACTTCATCTACCCTTTACGGACGATGTAATCCTAGATGGAGAAGTTGCTTGTGTTGATCCGATGACTGGTGTATCCGATTTTGAATCTATTATGAGCCGATTTCAGACGAGGCGAGCAGATAAGATAGTACAACTCACAGGGACTCTCCCCGCGTATTATGCCATCTTTGATATATTGATGTACAAAGGCAAGGATCTGCGCGGGTTGCCCTTGATGAGCCGTAAGGATATACTGGCGGGGTTAACTCTGCCATCTAATAGCTTTGGAGTAGTACCTCATGTGGAAGGTGCTGGAGAGGCGTTATTTGAACAGATCGAAACTCGTGGTATGGAAGGCGTAGTAGGTAAACGTAAAAACAGCATATACGAGACTGGCCGCCGCTCTCACGCATGGCAAAAGGTCATCAATTGGACTTATGCAGAAGTATTTATTACAGGTTATCGCAAACAGGAATTTGGGTGGCTGGCTGCTGTTCCATCCGGTACGTCCGGAAAGCTACGTCCAGCAGGAATCATTGAACTCGGCGCGTCACCGATCCATAAGCAGGCATTTAGAGGCGTTGCCCAGCAACTTGTAAAAGGCGAGGATAAGGATTTTGTACATCTTGAACCAAGATTACGAGCAAAGGTAAGAATGAGGAACTGGACCAAATCTGGCATGCTTCGAAGCCCGGTATTTACGGAGTTCATCGTATAAGCAAAAATAGGCCAGTCGGGCTTGTACCTGACTGGTCTATTTTATTTCTGCTCTAAATTCAAATCGTCCCCGAACAAAATGAGCACCAGCGAGCTTAATTGAATCCGGGGTATACCTCTCTACAATTCCACCATAATCCATAAGATGACCTATTGGATCTGGGTCCATCCTAAACCATACGGATACCTTTGATTGGGCTAAGGCTGCTGTCAAAAATTCCGCATCACTCTCTAAGACTTTGTATGTAGCGCTCAAGTAATCACTCCCAAACAACAAAATACCCCACCAGCGATGGCAGGGTACGGTGCTTCCGTTGCTTTTATTTTAACGGAATATGGGGTAATCTGTAAATCTTATTCTTTAGTTGTCCCTGATCTATTACTAAACGCCAGCTCAAATAATCCCGTTGCTGATAGTCCCGCTAGGCCGCCCGCCCATAATCTAAGCACTAAGCCTAACTCTGTAAACGGATAAGCAGCTGCGCCGATCAACAGGCCGATGACTAATCCAATCAAGGGCAATATATTTTTAGGCACGTTAAACGAAGTCTTTACAAACTGCACTCCTGCCAACACAAAAACGGCGATCACCGAAGCGAACGCCAGTACATCCGTTAAGTTTTGATTATCCATACTTTACTTGTCCCCCTTTTGTTGTGCTGCCAGCCCAAGCCGATAAAGAATTGTAATTATCCGCGCTTCCGAATATGTTGCTGATCCCGGTGTATCAATCACTGGCTTGCCATTGAGGACGGACGGCGTACATGCAAAAGCCTCTAAAGCCTCCTTGGACCATACAGGAGGGTTGGTATTTGTCAATTCCAACAGTATAGTGCTCAGTTCCTTAATCTCCGCAGCCTGCTTAAGAGACTGTTCTTTAAGAACATCTTTGCTATTGGTCAAGCCTGTTACGACTTTCGATAGTTCCTTCACTTGTTCTTCAAGTTCTGCAATTCTACTCATATCTTCTTCCTCCCCTTTTAGTCGATCTATAATAGCCGTTGCTTTTGCCATAGCTGTTTCTGATGGTTTGCTACCAGCTCTAAGCTGAGTAAGAGTTAAGCCAAAGACCATTTGGAAATGAGGGTAATCCTTAAATGTTGTCCAGTCACCGCCCCAATCAAAGCCGAGCTTCTTAGCCTCTTCCACTACTTCAATCCAGTCTTTAATGTTGTTTCCGTTGTAGTCTCGGTTCATATCCCATGACACACTGGACCCGTTCGGCAGTAATAAGGCAAAATCTACAGCGAGTCCAAAATTGTGATAGCTATATCCACCTCGGGCATTGGTGACGATTACTCCTGGATTTGAGCGCCCTTGCTCGTATAAAGCGTTTTGCTCAGCTATTGTCCGCAACCCCTGAGTTATCAAGATAGGAACTCCCCGAGAGTAACAGTGTTCAATTAAAACTGTTGCAGCAGCCATTACTACCGGGTGCAATCCTATCAATCTCGTAGATGATTTACTTTTCACTTGATCTAAGGTTAACATTACGCCCCTCCTTTAAATAAAAAAGCAATAATAGCGAAGATAGTACCGGCCAGAACGTATTTAAGTAGATCGATAAACACTTTCCGTTCGCTCTTACTATCCGTTTGCGATTGTTGTAATAACTGAAACACACGAGAATCCAATGTGTCCCACCGCCGCATAATCTCGTTGAATTGGATCTTCATTTCGATTGTAGATTCTTTGATTTGTTTTACATCTTCCTCATGTCTAGACTGCTTCTCTTTTAGCAATCGCAGTTCAGTGCTAAATGTGGCATGTTCTGCGCCGAAGCGCATCAACTCGTCGGACATTCCGGACAAACGATTTTCAACATCATCCATACGATTCTCCAAGGCTACACCTCCGGTCCCTCCTCCTGAATTGACTCCCCCAACTGACATAAAACAACTCCCCTCTCTATCTATTGATCAATATAAAAAACAGCCCCCGGATCAGATCCGAGGGCAAAATAAAAACGCCTACTACTCGGCGTTGGCTGTAATCTCTGTAGCTTGTTCGGCAGTGATTTTTTTCGCTGTGACAAATACCTGTACCTGCTCTCCCGTATACAACCCTGCGTCAAAGTATCGCTTAACCAGTGCGTACCAGTTCATTTATAGCACACCTCCTTCCACGAGGCTCAGGAGTAAGGCTGCCTGATCTTGTTCCGCTTGATCTTGCCTAGCTTGCGTCTGCACTAGCTCCAGTAATAAAGCAGCATTATCAGCGCGTAGTTGCTCGATCTCCGTCAACTCCGGCGGCTTATTAGCTTCGGCTTCCTGGTAGGCTGTCCAAGCTGCTTGAAGTTCGGCTTCAGTCGGTTGTGGCGCATCCAGATTCCACATTGCAATATGTGGACCTCTCTCAACTAGGTCGTAATCCTCGCCCTCGGTAAGCAGATTATAGTCGATGCCGTAACGGTAATGTATGCCCTCTATGGGTTCCTCTCCCTCGTCCGGCTGCTTGATCTCATACCGGACACGGCCTTTGTCTTCGGCTCCCGGGCGCAACACTGGCTCTGGTCCGTTGTCCTGCACTACAAAATCCCGCATTGGGTCAGCGTTAGAATACAGGTACATAATTGCTGTTGGTATATTCATCGGATTGCCTCCCTTTATGCAATTTGTGTGATTGCGAATAAACTAGATGCGACTAATGTAGCGGCTTGAGTTGATATTGCAAATATTTCAACATAGTCACCAGCGGCTAGTTTCAACTGAATAGCACCGTTAACAACTCCGGTAGCGCCCGTTAGTTGTGTTCCATTGTACAGTTGTCCGGTATCTACATTATTAAGATAAACGGATACATTTACCGGATTGTTTGTGGCTGGATTGGGAAATGCAATTGTAGTGGTAATAAGGTATATTCCTAATTTTTTCGCAGTAAATCTACTTGATACAAACTCACCAAGATGGTCATAGTTTAAACCTGGAAATAATACTTTTGTCGTTACACCAGCACTAAGTGATTGTAGTTGACCCGTGGTTTGAAACGCGCCAACTGTACTCCTGCTGTTCATTGTATTATCTCCCCATGGGTTAAGAACTCCACTTGACAGCACCAAGCCAGTTGCAGCGCCATTGCCATTTGTTGACGAGGGTTGTGTACCGCTTTGTGTAATTAATCCAGCACCTTGATAGACATACAACCCATAAGTATTTCCAGAGCCAGAGTTGGAATCACTATGAATTCGCGATCCATCAGCAGATAAAATAGCTTGACCTTTGTTGGATATCGCACAACCTTTTACTCTAACGGTTGATGCCGAAGCATCTACCCCCGATGCGGTCGGAGCCGATGCTATCAGATTACAATAGGAAATTTCAACATAAACGGATTTTGATATAGATACTCCGTTTGTATTTGAAGCATTACAATTAAGACCATTCAGCGCAGTGCGTGTGCTGTTGTTAATAATTGCAATTGCTTGTACGGTGCGGGATGAAGATGCCACGGTATCACCCTGTATTGTTATAGATCCACCACCGGAAAAACCGCTAAGACTTATAATCTCCGAATATGTTCCCGCCGCGACGTTAACAGTAACAGCGTGATTTACAATTTGTGGAATAAAACTAATAGCCTTTGTAATCGTCTTAAAAGCCCCTGCTGCTGTATTGGCAAGACCATTATTACTATCACTACCATCTGTACGGACATAGTAGGTAATGTCTGCTGTTGTTTGTTGCGGTGTAGTATCTAAATTGGGTTTACCGTTCCAGTTAGACTTTTCTGTGTCAGTCGCAAATCTATGAGTAGCATCCTCAGTAATCATAGTTGCTGGATGATTTGCTGGATGAACATAGTTATTTGCTCCTGTGGCGATTCCATCGAGCTTTATTTTGTCAGTTGCCCGCATCAACCCGTCACTTTGCGGTGCTGCTGAAACAAGAGTATTCGGTGCTTTTCCATTCCATGCTGCCTTTTCAGCATCAGTTACAAATCGATTACTTGCATCTTGCGCGATTATAGATGGTGGGTGAGTTGCCGGGTGAGTATAGTTCGTTGCTCCTGTTGCGATACCCGCCAGCTTTGTTTTCTCAGCTGCTGTGTAATCATTGGTAGATAACTGTTTACCTGTGACCTTATCAACCTTGTTATTAACAGTCGTATCTAAGATATCCATATTTCCGTTCAAATCGGCAATATCAACGATATCTGTCCCCTCGGGCTTCTTTAAGCCCAAATTCCCTGTGGTTTGCATGTGTCACTCTCCTATCCAAAAGTTCTTAAGTCGTTCCACGTTCCAGCGTTGGCATTATTCCAAGTTATAGCTTTAAGCGAATCCCAATATGTGTACGTATAAGCAAACTCATAGGCCAAGTGTGCCGGCTTGATTTCATCCAGTATCTGAATTAGCCCAGCCATATTCGGTGGAATGCCTAGAATGCCTATGAATCGGACGATAAATCGATATTCCCCTGGAACTTCTTCTACCGATACTTCCCCACCAGCAAAAGCCGATGCTGTTCGTTGAATCATTTCAGGTGTCGTTGTGCCTGTGCCTCGTCTTTTAGCTTTGACCATTTCACGTCTACTGACATAAGACTTTGATGGATCCGAGCTTAATCCAAGTTCAGCCTCCCAACGCGCAAGGCTCCATGTTGCAGTTTCAACATATGCCTGATCTAGCACCTCTTGAACCCTCGTAGTTAAGCCATATATTTCAATGCCTAATGATTGCTGCAGTTCTTCTATTTCTTGAACACCCTTGTAATATGCCGGTAGGTATTTCATAAGATCAACCGTATTTACATCGTCTATATCCTCTAATTCATTAGCCGTGAAAAGAAGAGTGCTATATAAAGATTCTCCATAGCTCAAACATCACACCCCCTTTAATTGATTCCATGTTACGGGACCCTTACTCATATATTCGGAGTGCATATGTGTTGAAGGTGGATACGTTGCTGGTTTCCCAGCTACACCGGACCAAAGGACTGTATCGGCGTTGGCTGCATAATCCACTTTCCCGTCATTGTTAGTATCATAGATACTTTTAAGCATATCTCCTGAGCTTTGAGCAGCCACCAGCAAGACATTGCCATTTGCTGTACCAATATAGAGTTTGCTTGTATCAGTACAATAGCCAAGTTCACCGATAGCTAGTGTTCCGATGGCACTTTCCAAACCTCGTCGGATCTGGATCATTACTTTTCTAGCCATTGCCTCGCCTCCTAGAACGTGCCCCCATCGATCGTAGCGACCGTAAGTTTATTGCCATTAGCTGAATCGTAGACGATGCTGGAACTATCAATATTAGCCTCAATCCCTGTCGCATTCACAACAATACCTTTGCCTGCCTTGGCTGCAACGGTTGTAGAATCTACAACAACCCCGTTCCCGGCTCCAACCGTCAATGTAACGGAATCTGATTGACCACCGCCAGTTAGTCCGTTGCCCGCTGTGATCGTCTGTAGGGCTCCACCAGTCCTAACCCATGCCGTTCCATTCCAGCTGTAAATTTTTTGTTCGTCATCCACATAAGCAGTCCATCCTACAGCAGGGGTATAGTAAGCCCAGGCTCCAGACTGATACTCTGCTATCTGGTTTGTCTTACCTGCCCATGCCCCTGTCGCTGATGCTGGAATAATATAACGGTCGGCTTCTGCTGGGCTTGCCGGTGGGGCTAATAAATGTTGGTCTTTTACAGATGCTTGTGGTTCGATATTATGTTTTGCTAATTCGATTTCATTTTTGATTTTTTGTGCGGACCAGATGTCGGTAATGGCTGTACCTGAATCATTAATGACTCGGTGTTTAGCTATATCATCAATATGGCTTTTAATCTCAGCTGCAGTTTTAGTATTCGTGCCATCTGACACCTTATTGATATGTCCTGCACTAACATCCGCCTTTAATATCTTTGCATAAGTAGCGCCATCCGCTATATTGTCAAGCGACCCTGTTAAATCACTGAGCGTTTGGGCGTTCACTCGCCTCCAAGCTGCCCCATCATCAAAATAAAGATATCCACTATTTGCCCCACTCGTTACGTAAAACAAACGTCCAACAGATGCGGCCACCGGACGAGAAGCCTCTGCACCTGACAATGCTCGCCCAACCATTGAGTTTGTTGTACCGTCTCCGATATATATTTCTTTCGTATCTGTACAAAAGCCCATTTCGCCAACAAGCAATGCACCATACGTGCTAAGTTGAGCTTTAGTACCACGTTTTATTTGTATCGTCTGTGCCATCTTATACCCCTCTCGTAAATGAACCACCGTCTATAAGTCCACTCGATTTATACCGCTCTACCTCTGTTTGTGTGGCTGTTACAGACTTTTGTAGCACATTAATATCGTCAGCCTCTACCGTGTCCCCTGGTGTTTCATAGGTTACGTAAACTTCAGCAGCTCCACTAAATATCTTAATTAACCTGCGCCATGGTGTATCACTCGGAATGGTTAACGTCCAGTTTGTCAATTTATCACCCGTCAATTTACTACCACTATAGACTTGGACAGTAGCGTTATTGATATTATCGTGATTCAGTAACCCCTCATAAACGCCTGCTACAAGTGTTATCCGTTCCTCAATGACATAATTGTTTCCCGTTGGGTTTTTATTCAACTTCTCCTGAAATACATCAACTTTACTCGGGTAGGCCATGTTACACCCCCAATTCCACAATACCGATCAATGGCACCTCTTCTTCCGCAAGAACAATGTTCCCAGCAGCTCCATTAAGTAGCAACTCAAGATAATCAATAACACCGTCAGTCCCTAAAAGGATTGATCCAATTACGGCCTGACTTACATAAGTAGATACAAAAGACGCTGACTTACGCCAAGTCTCCAATCGCTCCAAAAAGGAATTCTTTACACCCTGCAAGCTATAACCAGGCGCTAAAGTTACCTTAGCTGATATATTGATCGTCTTACCGATTGCTGAAGTAACTGTGGCTACTGCCCCAATAGGTGCTTGTCCTTCACCTTTCCCAGCAGCTGGATCAATATAGTCTTGTACTTGATTCACAAGAACGCTTGAGGCTGGGGCACCTTCTGTATTTACAATCACAACTTTTACGGTCTTCGGACCTGACCATAATGGGAATACACGAGCGCCGCCCACTCCGGAAACTTCAAGAGCCCATTCAATATAATGATATTTATTCCCGCTGGTTGCTGGCCGTCTGGCAGAATCGAGGTACCGCTGCCGTAATGCATCATCTGTCTCTCTATCAGACCCAGGGATAAGTAACTCCGTCAATTCAGCCCTTGCTAGATTATTAATAAAATCGATAGGAATTAAGGCTCCGAAGTGCTGATTACCCGTAACTCCTTCAACCTCTGCCTCAAGGCGATACTCCCCTAATGAGAGTCGAGAGATTACTTTATAGTTGATTGCACCAATAGCGAAGCGACTACCAACTGGAATATCCATTAAGGTGTTAGAAGCATTATAAAAAAGCCCTCTTAATTGGGCTTTTGTTGCCTTCTTGCGGGTAACACCAGACCACGCAATCGATCGATCCAGATAATCACCACTAGCTGTATCAGCAAATATTAAATTTGCGTTGATATCCAACTCGACATACATCTGAGCTAATTCCATTGCTGCTGGAGCCATAGCATCATAAATAATGCTACCTTCTCGCTTGTCCAGCCCATCTGGTACCCGGTCTAACATCCGTTCTAAGATCGTTTCAAACGTTTGATTTTCATACACCGCCATTCACCTCCAATCGGTCTGTATAGTTTCCATAATCACTCTCTACGTCAAACAAGACGAGTACCTCATCGCCATCATAGTTAAATCTAAAGTTGGTTACGGAAACGATACGATCATCCTGAAGTAATGCTTCCCTAGTCCAGCGTTCCACTTCGGTTTCAAACACCGCCCGACCCCGCACCGCTCCAACATCTGCCTCACTACCGTAATTGTCACTGTAAATCAGGTTTTCAAATCGGATTGTCGAGAGTATTTTTATAACTGCCTGTTTTACGGCATCCAATCCATCCACTACCACGGATCCTATACGTCCATTTACAAGGTCTAATTTATAAGTAAGACTTGGTTGGGGTGTATCCTCCATATCCTCATTCAGCAGCACGTTATCGCTCTGTGGTATCAAACACTCACCACCCTATCCATGATTACGTAGCGTTGACCACCCTGCATGCGGATAAGTAAAAGTTTATCTCCAGTAGCTAACGGCTTACGAATTACGTATTCTTGGATTCCTATTGTTATTTTCTGTTCAGATAAGGTTTCCGGAACAATTAAAAAATCCTCCGTAAGTGAAAGCCGATTATCGACCAACACTACAAGAGGATTAATTTTTTCTACAATTCCTAGCTGTACCAGAACTGGACCAGCAGCATTCACCGCTTCAGTGGCAGCGCGTTTTATCGCATCTATCATGATCACACCAACCTTAGCTCTAAGTCCATGGTATGCACTCCGCCTTCTTTCTTATGAGTACATTCATCGACTAGGAAGAATTTATTTATGTTCATTTCGTTGATATATAGATTAACGTAGCATCCTGCACGCATCCGGTAATCTCCAAGGGCCTCTATACTAAGCGTCCGCTTCTCTCGATTTTTCATAAACAGTTGCTGAGTTAGTTGCTCAGTAATTTGAGCCTGATTCAGATTCTCATCTACTGACTCGTAGAGTTGTAGCATTCCCCACTTAGCAATGCTGGCGCTATCCTTGGTAACGTAAGTTTCCCGCTTACCAGTCTCCTTGTTGTCTCTGTACAATACAATTTGATTATATGTCTCATCGTCAATGTTGCGGCTGTAAGAATAATCCGTCATGAGTGAATCATCACCCACCACAAAAGGAAAGCGCATATTTGAAGCATTACGTATCGTCAAGCTCCCAAAATCGTCAAAGAATACGAAGTTGGTCCCGTAGTTAATCAGAGTCTCATCTAACGCCATGCAGATCATATCGATAAACGTTTTATCGTCGCGGATCTGGGAAGGAATAATGTATTTTGTATCTTCCAGCGTTCCGGTCTTGAGCTGCATGTCTTGAGCGATCTTTTGAACTACCTGGGTTGCTGTCTGTTTCGTAAATACATAAGTTCCGCTATTCATCAGATACCGGATCTGATCATAAGCAAGGATGCTTATTTCTTCCGTCTTACCAGTTTCTATACTGAAAATATATCCATAGAAAACCTTATGTCCCTCATCTGTGTACCTAACCACATCGCCATTATTCAGTTGGAATTTTTTATCTTGCCATGGGCCATGGTCTACAAGGGTGAATTCCAAGGATGCCGCCTTACCTATACGGATCGTCTTCCAAGATATATCAGTAACGATGCTGGAAACATCCCAGACGGCGCCATTTTTATTATCGATCAATAATTCCATGTATCATCACCCCGGTAGCTTCAGAACAGAGCCGATTTTGAGTGTCTTCAGCTGCGCATCTGTTAAGCCGTTTAACTTCTGAATTTCTTTCCACCGGCTACCGTCACCGAGTTCTCTTTTAGCTATCTTCATCAGGGTGTCCCCGGATTTGATGGTAACCGTTTTAGACTTGGTACGTTCATCTGCGCGTTTCGCTGGCTCTTTCTTAGTGGTGGTGGTGGTTGTACCAGCTGGTGTTGTATTTGTCTTCAACGTCACCTTTTTAGCGGCGTAAAATACATACTCCTTCAGGCTGATTTCATATTCAAAATCGCCCGGGCTCCCGGCAACCTCTTTATAATTAAATTCTTCGATACTGGCAGCAATATTTATTTTGAGACCTGTTGACGTAAAAATAAACCGGATCGGCTTGCGCTTGTTCATCCAGGTTTCAATTAATTGGATGTAGTCCGCAGGTTGCCCCCAGTTTTTTGATGATACATAGCTTGGTACAGTACCACCGACTGCGATAGCCGGAAAAAAACTACTAAAGCTAATCTCTTTCAGCTTAGCGGCCTTGATTACATTAATTTCACCAAGATCCGTTATATCATAAGTCTCTCCGTCACCTTCCCCGCCGATCTCTATTTCTTCCGGAAGGACGGGGATTTCAAACCATATTGCGCGGTTGTTAAAACTCAGTTCGATGCTGTAGTCATTAGCCACGCTATCGCCTCCTTTAGCTATAGAGACCCTTTGCAGTACTAGCTATATCTTCGTTAAGTTTAGTTTCAATCTTCTTAACAATGGAATCGACATTAGCCTCATTGGTTACTGGTCCTGTCTTGACCTGAATAGTCGGTGTCAATGTCACAAAGTTTTGAATGTTCTTCATTTCCGCGACATCGCGCATAATCTTCAGGTCTTCTTTAGAGATATCAATAGGCTTCTCTACTTTGCCGACCTTATCGACTTTTTTTAACTTATCAGTTTTTGGAGCTGCAGCAGCTGCGGCACCACCACCACCAGCAGCAGCAAATCCCATGCCCACTTCTTTCCCCGCATTTTCTAATTTTTTTTGTTTGTCAGCTGCGGCTGTGGATTCCTCTTCTCGTTTCTTTGCACGATCATCCAGCATTTTCTGAGTTTTCGCTTCACGTTCCTTCGCCTTAGCAGCTGCATCAGCGTAGGCTTGGTCTTTCTTGGCTCCTGCGTATTCTAATGCACCATCGGCGATTTTCTCAAAACTGAAGCTACCGGCCACCTCATACGATGATCCTGTGATCTTATTAATAAGCCAGAGCACATCATTGATTCCATCGATAATGCCATTTATGACGGTATCATAAATCTTCCCAACACTACTAGCCCACCACTTAAATGCTTTAAAAATCGCTTCGACTACTGTCCAAAAATAAGCAGGGACAGTTGAAAAGAAATTTAATATCCCATTCCAAGCTCTTTCCCATCCTGCTGCAAACTCATCATTAGTTTTATAAAGTTGCCATATCCATGCTATGAGGCCGACGATCAGAGAAACAATTAAAATTATTACGTTAGCCTTCATGGCGGCGTTAAGGGTTGCCCATGCTGCTCTTAAACCAAAAACGGCTAAAGTTTGTAAGAAAACTGCAGCTGTTCCTGTTCCTGTAGCTAAAGCATTGAGCCCCTGATTAATGGCCACAGCTAAGGTAGCTACTTTCCATGCTACAAAAGCAGCTACTATCCCCCACACTATAGGTTCAATTGATGACCAATTGCTGGAGAAAAAATCATACACGCTTGCAGCTTCTTGACCTAAATAAACAACCGCATCGACAGCAGCAGAAATTCCATCACTAAGTCCACTTAAAAATTGATCCCCTGCACTCGTATCCAACCATGCCGTAAAATCTTGGACCATTTTTGTTATTTTAGCTAAAGGTCCTTCAACTCCATTAATTGTTCCTACCCATTCAGCCACTCTATTCTGTAAGATTGTGGTTGCAGAACCAAATGTCATCGGCATCTGAGCAAACATTTTATCGATTTTATCACTTTGCTTTTGAAATGCTTTAACGATCATTGCCGATGTTAACTCACCATCAGCCCCCATTTGCTTGAGTTGTCCACGAGCCACACCCAACCCCTCTGCAAGCAGAGTCATCATTGCCGGTGCGTTTTCTGAGAGAGAACGCAGTTCATCCCCTTGTAAGACACCAGACCCGAGCGCTTGCCCCATCTGGAGTATCGCTGCTGTTGTTTCCTGTGCTCCTGCCCCGGAAAGGACCAAACTTTTATTAAAGCTCTTTGTGAAAGCAATAATATCATCATCATTTTTAAAGATACCTTGAGTGCTCATACCAAGTTTAGTTACCAAATCAGCAGTAGCTTGGTAATTGGATCGAGTCTCATTTGCGGCAGCCATAACTTGCTTTTGAAGTTGGTATTGGGTTCTTAGACCATCGTTAACCATACCGAGACGCGCATTAGTTAATGCTACATCGTCAGATATTTCAAGTATGCTTTTTGCGGCAGCAATTGAAAGATAAGCTGCAACTACGTTTTTGAGACTACCGAGCCAATTTGATGTGTTTTTCGTTGCTTTATTAATTTGTCCGTTTACTCTAGACTGTAGGTCGGCAATTTGCCGTTCTAGCCTAGCGATACGTTCTAGAGCTCTTTGCAGTTCACCAGCATCTGCACTTCGTGTTCTCAATTGTCGCGTTGATCTAATGAGTTGAGATACTAGGCGTTGAAGGTTTGTAAACATAGCCTCCAACGACCGAGGCAACTCAATTCGAATCCGTGCAACAACGCTACTTAACTCAGATTCTATTTGTCTTTTAATAATAGCAATTTGCGAGGAAATATCAGCAGCGTCGATTCTTATTTTAATTGCCGACTCTTCATCACCTAACCGCTGCCTAATCAGCGCTAATTGTTGTAATACTTCTGTTGAGTTAATGTTTATTCGTACTAGGCTACCTGTTCCTAGAGCTGCAATCTGCTGTTTAATCATATCTAAACCACTAATTACATCAAAGGCACTAATTCGAATCGTCATCGGATTACGTATTTGAGCTTCTAATCTCGCCATTAGTTGGATCGTCGCTGCAAGAGCAGTATTCACCTGACCCAATCGCTGACTAAAAGCATCATTAAGCGCTAAGCTTGTAGCAATACTTGGCATATGCTTCCTCCTTCCTGAACAAATAAAAGAGCACCCCGTTTGGAGTGCCCCCTAGAATTATAATTGAACTGTCTGCTTAGGATTATCAATAATGATCGGTCTCAGCTTGTTTGCTATTTTTTGTGCTCCAAAAGGATTATTACCTCCATCGAACATTAGGGCAGTTAATTCACCTGCTACGTTAGTGTAATTAATGATGAGGTAGTATGTGTTTGTTTTCTTTTCTTTGCTAGTTGCTCTGGCTCCAACTACCAGACCGATTGGTCCGAACAACAACCCACCTGCTATTCCTTTAGCGGCACTTGATTTAACGATATTCGCTATTTCAGTATCCGTCTTGACTTCTGTCGCACGAATTTGAGTTGCATCAATTTTAAAGTCTGTCCCACCACCATTGATGACAAGTCCCGTATCAGTAACAGATACTTGGCATTGAGTTTTTTCCAAAAGTGGTAATCCTTCGACGTGATGCAACAACACCTGTGCAGAAATTTTGTTTTCTCTCATTTGTTTTTTGGCTTTCTGCCGCCCCTTTATGGATATGACTATTAGATATATCAACAGAAACAAAAGTAAAAAAAGTGCTCCCATGGCTATTAATGCACCTGTCACTAAGTACACCATCCCTTCAAAATCATGAAAAATATACCATCAATATATCAAATGTTCCATTAATGGTCTATTACTTTTTACGTGATTTTGATTTTGTTTTTGCTGCATCCTTCTTATCTTTGTCAATTCGAACAGATATCATGGCATATATAGCTGCTCGTTCTAGCTGTCCCATCGCCATAAGGTCATGCGGTAAAATGTGAAGTTCATGGAGGGCGTAGTAAGCTAAGTTAGCCTCACCATCACCCTCCTCTATTAGTTTTTTACTTCTGCAATTTGATCATTGATATCCTGATCGAAGCCATTGAGCGCTTGGACTTTTTCCATTAAGGATGAAAACTCGCCAGGAAGCAGCATTTTACGAATTAGTGGCTCAGCACCCATAACGCCGTAAGACTTCTGCAAATCCGCATTTTTCAAATCTGGGTATGCAACAGAGGCCACAACCATTTTTGCCAAATACTCATTGGTATCAACTTCAGAAGTGTATTGTCCATATTTTGCCTTAGAGCGCTTGGTAGCCGCTTTCCGTAGTGCTTGATTATCTTCTTCCGTGATACTACGCAACTTCCACGGAATTACCTTGTTATCCTTATCTTTAAATCTAGGAGAGACCACGAAATCCTCTGTAGTCTCCACCGCTGCGTTTTGTGCGTAGAATGCTGAAAAATCGCTCATATTATTAATTCCTCCTGAATTTTATTTTAATTGGCTGGTGGGTTAAATGCTTGACCCATATCAATATCCTCAAAGGTAAAATCGATATCCTCTTCTAGTGCATCAGATTCTGTATCCAGTGATACCATAACTACACTATCAAGGTTCACACCTAGTAGAGTAATTGTTTGAGACCCAATGGTAGATCCCGGATCTTCATTAGTTACCGTAATATCAAAGTTGGTATCTCTACC
Source organism: Paenibacillus sp. FSL H7-0323 (assembly GCF_038002725.1). Taxonomy (NCBI): domain Bacteria; kingdom Bacillati; phylum Bacillota; class Bacilli; order Caryophanales; family Paenibacillaceae; genus Paenibacillus; species Paenibacillus sp. FSL H7-0323. The sequence goes on from NZ_JBBODB010000002.1 coordinate 24,094, forward strand.
CGTTTTGATATAATCGATCATCAACTGGCGGAAACGACTTGTTACATAATAGATCGTCATGCTGCCGGTACCCGACCATCCAGTAGTTTTATGCTGAACACCCCGGCGGCCTAATGTTTTAACTTCAGCCTTTTCCTTCTCTACGGAAGCTTCTAGCGTTTTGATATAAAACATTTCCTCAACCTGGCCGTTAATTGTGGCGTAAGCCCGCCCCTCTTGTCCGCTAATCGTGTCATTCGCCTTTAAAAACGACATTTATCTCACCTGCACTTTCATATATACTTTTTCGATACTATCTACTGGTTGAATATTGGCTTCCACGTAGATGGCATCTGAGTCAATACCAGGAAGTACCGTGATATCCGTCTGGGCATCAAAGTTTTCAATGGCATCAATACTCTGTAGGTTATCCAGATAGATCACAGCCTCTTTACGAAACAGAGCTCGGCCATCAACATTGTTTGATACCTTACCGATGTAAAATGATTCAAAGATACGCTTCATATCATTCGCAATACCATCCAGCACACGGAGCACACGGTTTTTTTGAAGTTGTTTTCCCTTCTTTGGGGTGTAAGAGAGGAACGTATTAATATCCTGTTCTATCACAGCCCGATTAACGGAAGGGGTAAAGACAAATTCTCCGGCTTTCAGAGCTGCTTCAATTTGTGTACTTGTATACCTTGGCGCCACATCTACAGCATCGTCGTATGCCGAATAAGTAAGAGACTCATTCATCTCAGCTGCTGCCGAAGCACCTGCTACCCAAGCAGTAGCCTGGGCTGCTGTAAGTATGGTCCCGTCTGAAAGTACCACGCCATTCTTGACGCTGATTACACCTTCGAAATCGGCTACAGGGTAGTTCTCAAGTGCTGCCTGTACCTTTTTACCTTCTGACTCTCTCAAGCGCCGTACAAAGGCAGCATATACCGCTTTGAGTGCATTGTCCGTGGATGTCAGTGCCACTGTCTGGAAATCGTACAGCTCTAGTGCAGCTAGATATGCAGTATGATCTGCATTAGTCACAGTGCCGTTTGCTCCACCAATCAAAGGAGCTCCTGCATTTGCTGTTAGTGTGCCGGTCCCGCTCCATACAATCCAGTCATTCGGGATGAGCCCCGCAATATTAGCGACTACCTGTGTGTCCACTACTGCGTTATCCAGCAGTGTTTTTACATCAAACTTGCTACTATCATCAATGTTGGTTTGTACGATAACCTTCAGCGCATTACCTCGAATGCCACCATATCTTGCTGTAGCTACCAAGGTCCCAACTGTGACCGTTGACTTTGTTCCGTCATTGAGTTTGTACAGCAACACTGTCCGAGCTCTTTTAAGCGCCTCACGCACCAACAACAGCTCTGGGGCTGTAATGTCATAGCCAAGCGCTTTGAATGTATCCTCACCAGCTATAATCGGTGTGATGACCTTAGCCGCTCCCCATGGAAGCGTCAGCGCTAGAGAGGTTATTCCCCTACTACCAACCGTACCCAATGCCCCACCAGACGTTTCCACGTTAATATATACACCGGGTCTTACTTTATTTTGAGTGGTCCATGTTCCACCGGCCATAATCTACTCAGCCTCCTTATTCTTAAAATCATCGATCACTTGTTGCGCCTCAAAAGCTGTATACAGTTTTTCTGGCTCCAGCAGCGCCGATAGGACGTCTTTGTCTTGATATGAATACTTAGCAGAGGCTAAGAACTGCTCCTTGGTAAAGGACCCCTCAATCGGTGTCTCAGCTGCCTTAATGCTTTTCTCACTCACTTAATACCGCCTCCTTGCTTCATAGTCTGCATTTTAATATCCGGTGCTTTATCCCGGATCAGGTGAACATTGTACTCAACGAAGAAATGCAATACTCCATCCACTATTTCATGCCTCATACCTGTTCCCCGGTAAAGCCCATCATGCCCAGTTACATATTCCAACTCGGAATACAATTGTTCAGATATTAGCTCGCATTCTTCTCGGGGAGTCGCTGATTCCTGTTGCGGGAAGTAATGAACGTCAAAGGGATTGAAACGTTGATAGCGCCGGTTAACCCCTCGGACCTGACTACTTTCCAATAACAGCACAAAAAAGCACGGCTGCTGCATGCCCTGCTTCACTGCTTCGTCATAAACTGGATACTCCGGAGTAAATAACGATATCTTTTTTATGAGTGCGTTTTTTATATCCTGCATACTCACCGCCCCATATGCTTATTAAGGAATTTCTGAAACTTTCGTTCTATGATAGCTGGCATTTCCCTCTCCAACTCCTGCTCCGATAGCGTTAACATAAACCTACCGTTAACCCAACCAGTACGGAGTCGAGTGACATGCCCGAATTCCACATATAGCGCATACTCCACGTTATTTGTGATCTCAACATGCACCCCACCGCCTGGTAACTTTACCACCTGCCCGATCTGCCATCCCCGCCGCAAGTCTCCAGTCAGTACGGGAGTCCGAGCTATAGCCTTTGCCAACAGCCGTCCAGCCAATTCCCGGATGCATTCCTCCATAAAGGCTGGGAACTCTTTCTGCATCTGAACCATACTTTTATGCAGCTTCTTCAAATCAGTGAAATCGAACTTCCCCATACTCATGCGTTCAGGACCTCTTTTAGCTTAATCTCCTGATGAGTAGCATATCTAAATGCCTTACCCGTCTGCTCTCCTTTGAACTCCATGCCGTTCTGCTGAACCGTGATTCGGCTTCCTGGCTTGATAGTTACATCAGGAGAGATAAACAGCTTAGCATCATAATTGACCTGATCCGCTGTCACTGTTTGTGTGGCAGCAGGTAAGGATGACTGAGAGAGTCCACACGGCTCATTAGCCAAGATAATGATAGGCTGCTGTCGTGTTTTACCGGTTACTGGATCTTTTAAATCCTTCATTTCCGAAACAGTACATAAGCCTTCATAGGTGCTCTCAATAGCTAACCGCTCCGCTGGTATATTACCGAAACTGACCATGTTACCACCTCAATCTTCGGAAAGCCTGTAATTGAGCTGCGTAGTTCCGAACGAATGCTGCTCCGTTGCCTGCTACAACTGTAGCCTTAGCTGATCCGAAAGCCGTAGTCACATCACCGCGCTTGATGCTAGTGACAGCCGGGACCGTCTGCTCAAACTCCGTTGGATGCTTGGTCCGATAATAGTCCTCTGCGATCTGCAGCACGACATTATCCAAAGCAGCCGGAATAGATGAGATGTTACAATAGGTTTTGATCTCCTGGATGATAGTCTCCAAAACAAACTGCAGCCGGCCATCCTTGGAAGTATCTTCGATGGGGATGGAAAGCAGTCTCTTCAACTTATCGAGATACTTAAGATACTCCTCCATTAGGGTCACCCGCTTTCAGGATTGCCGCGAGCACTTCCTCCTTCTTAGATGCATCACCCAGATCGATTGCATGCTCAAAAGCGTAAGCCTTAAGCTCATCCACTTTCATCTTTTCTAGCGGTTTATCTACCTCATCGATTTCTGGTACATCTTCCTGTCGGATTACTCCATCCTTAATGAGCGATTCAACTTCACTCGGCAGAATCAAAACCTTCTCCCCCGGCATATAAAACTTCCGATTGTACTTAGCTGCTACCAAAAGAGATATTTCAATACGTTTTTCTTCAGTCACACAGATCACCCTTTCAAAATAAATAGGAGAGGCGTTAGCCCCTCCTTAAACCACTTTAGCAATAAAGATATTGTCGATAGTTTCAAATGATGGCAGTGTGATTGCAGAAACGATAGTTTCCACGTTAACCGGGTGCGGCTGCTTAATTGTGGTAATAGCAACACCTGTGTTTACGATGGATACTTCAGCACTTGTGGCACCGCTCATTAGGTCTGCTTCCTCCGGTGTAGTACCAAACCATGTATGCCCGAGTGTGCCGTCAGGGATTAATGTAAAGTAATCATCAGGGTAGTACAGGTGATTACTTCCATCTTGCAGTGCGTATTTTTTGTTATATACAGCAATTGTTAGTTCCAACTTATTTTCGAGATATTGGCGCATAAGTGTATCCGTCATAATAACGTTTTGGCCGCCCAGCGGGTTCATATCCAGACGAATTTTAGTATTCTTAAGAATGTTGTTCCACGTTTTCCGCGTGCAGATACCTTTGTTTGGCCGAACCCCCTGCTCATCTTCAATGGTATCCTGCCATTCTTTGATATCTCCAACAATGTCCGCATCAGGATTATCCCATTTATCCATACTCGTCAGAGTCACTTTGTGTCCTGGTTTCATTTTGTAGTCGTAATCATAGTCAATCCGGTTAGCAGTAATACGGATTTTACCGGAAGATAGCAATTGCATACGCATGCGCTCGGCGTTGACTTCTGCACCGGAAACCAAAGCAGTTCTGTCATCAAAAATCTGGGTGATCAGCGATTTTACATAGTCACCGTTATTTGTCTCTAGCAGTTTCAGCAATTCTTGACGATCTTTTTCCTTGAGGATCATTGCCTCGCGGAAGAACGGCATCTCAGTTTCCACCTTGCCGAATCCGATGCGGTCACGCACAGTCGCTTTTGCATCAAACTCTGAAGGCATCAGAGCAATTGGAAGCCCGCCGGCGCCCTTAATCCATCCTAAATCCAGACCGCTCTTCTTCTTTGATGGAAATAGTGTTGCCCCCAAATAAGGAATCTTGTTGGAGGGTTGCGCTGCGTAATATGCTGCGATCTCGGGAGCTCTTACCAAATCTTGAATGTTAGGCATAATTAATTGTCACCTTCCCTTTCTTAGTCGATAAATGCGATCTGCTTCAGCGCCGTAAGTTCTTCAGCGGTAGGAGCAGTCGGAATTTTATTTTTATTAATGAACGCATGAATGAGCATTGCTCCTGGTGCTGGACCACTTGTAACATCTGTATCATTCAACAGAACACCTTCAGCATTTGATACTCCAGTAGTGGTTGTAGCCTTAACCGCCAGTTTAGTGTCGTCAGCAATCACACCGCCACCTAGAATAGTTCCAGCTGGCACAATCTTTTTACCATCAGCGTTAGCTGTAACACCTGCATCGCTCACCGTGACGGCAATTGTTACATAGTGATCTGGGAATTTAAGAATTTCTTTCTTATTCCCATAGGTAGTTTCTTTAAATTTACTCATTTTGTTTTATCCTCCGTTCTTATTTGAAGTAGCTTTCTCGGGCTGTATCCAACCCTTCATTACCTTTAGCGGATTCAGCCAATTGCTTGCCGAAGCTGCCGACCTTGTCATCGCCTTGTTCACCCTTAGATTGATCCTTGCCGTCCAATAGAGAGGTTCCTTTAAACTTGAAACCTCCACCACCGCCGCCTTTATCCTCGGTTTTAAACAAGTAGGCATCCGATGTTTGTAGAATCTTAAGCTGCTCGTCTAGGCCGACCACTTTACCGTCATCACCAATGACTAGCTTTTCCTTGTCTATAAGCCCAGTAACATGCTTCTCGTTATGCACCTTACCGTTCAGCGCAGATGTGATGGCATTGTTCAGGGTCATGTCCTTCAGATCCGCTTCATATTTCTCCTTAGCGGTCTTATTCTCACCCTGCAGTTTCGTGATTTCCGCTTTCAGTCCCTCAGAAGCATTAGCATCCTTACTGAGTGTTTCGAGCTGAGCATCGCGGTCCGTGATGTCCTTCTCCAATTTCTTTTTAGTCTCGGACAAATCGTTATACTGCGACTTCGGGACAAAATGCTTCGGCAGCTCCTTGCCAGCATCACCAACAATAGAATCAACCTTCGTATCGTCCAGCCCTGCTGCCTTCAAAATCGTTTTTAACCAATCCATCTATTATCTACCTCCATAGATTTGTATAGCTGCTCTCCAGCTTAGGGAGTGAACCGATATGCTCCGGTTCATGAGCAAATAGGCCGCGGTAGTCTCAACCACGGCCTAACTTTTTCTTATCCCGTTTCCAAATGTCCGAAAATCTCATGTAACATCCTAAAGGCGTCTTCATGATTCCGACTTTATTAAACCAATGATATAGCCCTACTCGCTTGGAACGAAAGAATACGTAAATCAGCTTGAAGGGATATGCCCACCATCTGCATAAGCGTATGGATTGAGTCCAGTGGTCTATTTCCCAAACAACCCATCCAACAACTGGGGGTTTCCTTCTATAGTCACTGAAACTGACCTTCATGGTACCCTCCTGTTCAGCAATATAAAAAAGCACCCTCGCATATTGGAGAGTGCTTCATATACCATATTTCTGTTTGATTAGGACCCATTTCATACCTTCTTCACGATTTAACCGCCGTTCATCCGCCGCATTAGCGTCTAGAACACCTACTGGCTGTTTCGAGAGCTCATCGCGCTTCTGGAGGTACTCATATCTAACGGCGCTGATCTCGTCTACCAAAGCGTCAAATCGTTCGCCCAGTTTATCACGTTGCGGGGTAAACTGTTCGGCAATAGCCGCTCTATTCTCTTCTTTAGTTCGCAAGATCATCACTCCTTTGTATATTGTAGCGATTCAAGTAGCATTACTAGCTGTTCCATGGTTAAATGCTTCTCATCATATCCCGTAAGTGCCTGCTCAATAGTAAGCAATGCGAGATATGAATCTTCTGCTTTATCAAGTAAACGGTTTATCTCATCTGTACTCAGGTTTATTGGGGCTGACTTCTTCAGGATGTATGTGCTGCTAGAATCAACAGCTCGTAATTCCTTGATTCCATGTCTTATAAAGGCTAAGACATCATCCCGGCTGAATGATCCTCCGGGTTCTCCATCCACTGTAGGGTGGTTATGGGTGACGATGCTCTTTTTAAGTACTTCAGGTGGTTTGATCTTTGTAATATCAACAGATGCCTTATCACCCTTAACATGGATAACCTCACCTTCTTTAGTGAGAGCAATAGCATGTTCTTCTGGTGCGTTCCTAATAGCTTGTTCAGCATCCTTTACATAGTTGCGAACGATATCAGGTTTGGACAAGTCGATATTACCTAATTTACGCGGTATGTCCGGCTGCAGCTTTGGCAGATCCATCTTACTGAGATTAATCAGCGGTGGAGCAGTCTTTCCGGTTTCATCATACCATTTCTCCGGTTCCGAGGTATATATGCTTTTCACAGGAATTGGAATATCCTTTGTTGGCCCACCTGGAACCTCAATAGTAGGTAATGGAGTCTCCGGCGCTTGCTTAGTTGGGGTTTCAACAGTAACTGTCTCAGTAGCTTCGGGAGCGTACTTTTCAGCCCAGTCATTGTAGTTGATATCCTCTGGAACCTTATACGTTTTGCCATCTTCATCCCTAGCTACCCGCTCTTTGATGTTGTCCTCATAGTGCGGTATGGTGGTTGATCGGCAATAAGCATGCATAGGTGGATAATTGACATTAACCTGAGCATCTTCGATATCAAATACTTTCCCGTCTAGGTCTCGGCAAGTAATGGATGTCCGGCTGTCCAGTGTAGCAGTGTAGCGGTATTGCTCTACCCCAAGTTCTTTGTAGCCGGCTATACGAGACTGACCAGCGAAGTATGCTGATTCCGTCAGTATTAACCGCTCTGCATTCTTCCGTGACACATCGAAGCGTTTCATAAGCTGCTCTATCATTTGCTTAGAGGTATCACCACTAATAAGCCCCTGACTAAAGATGTTACGAAGCGTTCCAGTCAGCCTGACGCGATCAGTCCATATACGTTGGGAAAAGCTGCTGCCATCTGGTGCCCAAGGTGCTGATAGGATAGCTTCCAACTGCCTTTTATCGATCTTTGCAAATGAAGCTCCTATACCGATACCCTTTTCAAGTTCAAAAATACTTCGATAGTAACCATCCTTGTAGACGTTGCCTAATAGCTCTGTTGTGCCTGATAGACGCTTAACAGATAATTCCTCGACATGTTGTTTCATCTGCAATTGAATGGATTCTAAGCGGGTAACACGTACTCTAATGCTGGCATTCTCTAGTTCCTTCATCCACCGCTGATCTATGGCGTTCTCTTTACCACGAGCAATGTAATCCTCAACGGTCCATTTGAATTCTTTGAGCTCGCCTGCTTTGAGAACTTGCTTAGCAGCGGATAAGCTAACGATCCCGTTATTATCTGCGAACCGCTGATAGAAATTGTTAACGTCCATCTGGATAGATATTTGAGCCTTGCGGTATTCCTTTTGCATTGCTTTGTTAAATGGTACACCCTTATTCAGTAGCGATTCATTCAGCTGCTCCATCCGTTTGGACCAATAGGCGGCTGATCTCATTCTTCATCAACTCCACCGCCCTCTGAAGGTGCAGGAACTACGAACCCGCAAACAGGTGATCGATCTCCTTCGCCACCCTGTACAGAAGATATCAGACTAGCTAATGATTCAATATCCTCTGCGTCTATGGTTTTCCCAGATTTATAGGTTTCAATTGCTGATCGAGTCATACCTTGAATCAGCTCATTTACCAACATCTCACTATTTTTTGTTATCGCCATCTTTATCACCTCCTGGAGGAGTGTCATTATTAGGGAGCCCGTATTCATCCATTTTCGCAAGACTCGCGGCCTCTTCAGCTTCCAGACGTTTCAATTCTTCCTTCACATCAGTAACCCAAGGATGATTTGCTACTTGTGTTTCTTTGGATACGATCCCCTCACTGTTCTTAGCATCAGTGATAACCTGTGATTCATTAATGACGATATCTCGGTTAAACAGAAAGTTCACCGTCTCATTAGAAAAATCTTGCTTGGTCGTGTTGTCAATATGGGTATTAACGAACCAAAGCAATTGTTCGAGCGCCGCTTGAAACTCATTTTCAATATCATTTGCATCCATATCCAAATCAGCATAAAGGAACTTTAATGCCTCTCCGCTCGGTGCTGTAGCAAATGAATCTGCTTGAGTATCTACCCCACGGCCAAATTCATAGATATCGTTTCGAGTCATGTCCATATGAGTCTTGTACGCTTCCGTGTCGATCTCCAAGTTAAGAGTGTCTACTCCACTGTTATCATCTGCTGACACCTTAACAGCCCGTAGTATGGACAGATTACGACGGAACTCACCTAAATCAGAGCCCTCATATCCACGGATTACATAAACACTGTTCGGCAAATCCTCCAAGTTATTGCTATTGTCAGATTTTTTTTGATCATACTCATCAATCTGGCTCTTGAGCAATGATATCAGCGGCAGCTCATCCTCGTTGTATTTAAAGCATATGAAGGGGATTCGCTCCCAGTTCAACGCCTTCTCATCTGTCTCTTCCTTTTCATCAATTACAGAGAAGTGGCCGCTATTCCCTCCCGATTCCACATCAGAGATGAGACCGCTTATAGACGGCGTGGGCAAATGGCTGCTGGAGCCAACCACATAACGGTTAACACCCTTAGAATGCCAATACTCAACTTTCTGGATAGTGGTCTTTTTAGTTCCTTGATAGGCTTCGACCTCGTACACCCGGATGAGCGCTTGCAGATCAGTGTGAGCAGCGTCCCTCCATAGGGGAATAATCTCTTCTGACGGCAGCATTTTAAACCGGAAATTGCCCTTTTCATCATAGTAAATGTGAAGCCAAGCGCGGCCCTTCTTAATGGACTCCTTTAGCAGGCTCTTGAGCATCCGTTTGAATCCTTTATCAAAGAATCCGCTCAGCATTTCATCGTAGACTTTGTTTTCTGTTTGAATGCTCATTTCCTTACTCAGCAGATACCCCGCTTTCTGGTCAACAAGTTTCCTCAAGAATCCATGAACGATTTTATTATTAGCCAGGTTTTTAGCTTCAATTTGTGCCCCACCATCACCGATGGTCATACGCTTTCGGTCCAGTATGTCGCTCTTATTTCGGTAATACTTCTCCCCGGCAAGCATGTCCTTGCGCTCTTGGGAGTTGTACCAATCATCGATTTCCTGTTTGATGATCTGTTCAATCGTCATAGCATTTGCTGCTCCGTCTTCAATGATTTTGAAAACTTCCTGTGTGGTACTCAAATAGGTTTCCTCCTCTCCTATTAATCAAATGAGAATGAAGCTGGACGCATTACAATGGTGTTCACAAAATAGCGGTCACCGTCCATCTGGTGGTCATTTTGCTTAATGGGCTTCTCTTCTCCTCTATCAGCTGCTTTTTCATCCCATATGTAGGAAGAGAACTCCCGGAATGTTTCCTTGCAGCAGTCATTATAGAGAATCTTCCCGGTATTCAGCGCCGAAGCTACATTACGGATGCCTTCTAGCACATCATTTTTTGCCTTCTTCACTATGAACTTGCCGTATTTCCTCACAGTAGCTATAAAGCTTGCTGCGGAGGGGTCAATGATAAGACTTTGAAGAGATACATCTCCAACAAATTCAACCAAATCATGATAGTACTCTTCATCCGTCTTCTGTTGGCTCTGTTGGCGACCGTCATAGTGGTATTCCTTCACCTTGTACCAGACACCAGAAAAAAGCCCCCACAGCCCGAACGTCATCGGGTTTTGGGTGCCGTAGTCACAGGAAATATGATATTTGCTGTAGCGGCGGTCCTCAGTTTTAACAGTGTGCTTATCTCGGTCAAACATATCGTATATAACGCCTTCTGCCAGCACCCAGAGTCCGAGGATATAGCGCTTATAGAAGATCCCGCTGTACATCCTGCGGTAGCGCTCCTTAACACGTTCTGATAAGGAGAGATTATCATCCATAGTAAAGTGAAGGTGTAGCGCAAGCTTCGTTACCAGTTGATCCAGCCATTCCAACTTAAACCAATGATAAGGTCCAGCCGGGTTACAGTTAAACCAATACTTTGCCCCATCTACTGAACATCGAGCAGTCGCTTGTTCTACAAATGAGCGCGGCATCAAGGCCACCTCATCAAAAAACATTCCTGCAAGTGTGATCCCTTGTATCAAATCCTGACTTCGTTCATCCTTACCCCCAAACAAGTAGAAGTCGTTACTTACCAATCCCCTGCTGATAGTAAGATAGTTCTCTGCCCTATGATCTACTACAGTGTATCCTCTGGAGTACAGCATTTGCTTCAGGGGACCTATAAGGTTACGTCTCAGGGCTCCTATGGTCTTACCAGCCATCCCTAGGTTCTCGCCATTGAATGTTTCAGTGGCCCAAACTACGAATGAAAAGGACATTGATGAAGTTTTACCAGAGCGGACAGCACCATCACAAATTAAAGCATCCTTATCTGCGTGAGGGCTATGCCCCTGCATCCACCAAGTAAGCACCTTAATCTGCTTAGAGGAGAGTGGTTTCCATTTGAAGATTGCAGTTTTACGTTTTGTCGTTCTTGTCGCCATTCTTACACCACGTTTCTGCTATTTCCCCATACCCTAGGAAATCCAAAGCACTAATAATTTTAAACTTTGTGCAGCTATCTGGATTAAGCATCAGTGCTTCGAACAGTGTCTGTGCCACTCGATCCACTTGAATCATCGCTCCATACCTCCTTTGCAGTCCCCTTTAGAGCACTGATGAATCCATCATCCGGCAAATCGCTGGCATCCGGAGGCGTCATACCCTTAATTTCAAGCTGCAACTTCTGAACGCGGAGCTTAGTTTCTTCGTCCATGTAGCCTAGATACTTCTCTAGCTTATCCAGTGCCTTGAGCTTGTCATAAAACTTGATACTAAGACCTTCACGTCCCTGCTTTACCTCGCTCACTAACGTTCCATCAACTTCTTCTGAGGATTTAAAGCGCATATAGCTTACTGGTCTCGTAATTGGATCACCTTCGTTATCTATCACTGGACCATGTTCACTCATAACTGTTTCTTCTTGGGACCCGAATTCCACATAATCAGAAGTATCAGCAAATGCGATTTTAAGATACTCGGCTATAACTCGATGAACGCTCAACCCGAGCTCACCAACCATCTGATCCTTCAACCTTGTGATTTCTGCCTGAATTTCAGGTTTCCTCAGGTTTTCCCATCCAATGGAATAAGCAGCTCTTTTTGAATAACCGGCAGCTAATGCCGCTCTAGTTGCGTTGAAGTCTCGCATATATTCAAGTACAAACATTCTTTGCTTATCGGTTAGCTCAGTTTCTACTTCCGGCGGATCGCCCCGAGCTACTTCTTTATTCTGTTTATTGGACTTCTGTTTCTTTTGTTGTACAACATTCTTCTTTGGCTGTTGTACAACGTTATTTGATGATTGTTGTACAACACTCCATTTATCACGCTGCTTCCAGACGGCTACCTTCTTTTCGTCAATATCCAGTTGCTCGGCTATCTGCCTGTTTGTTATTTCCCCACCATGTTCACGCCATATTTCTAGTGCGCGGTCTCGGTTTGGATCGCGTGCTCTTGGCATTACATTATCACCACCCCCGTATTTAAGGCATGAAAAAAGCACCCTAAGGTGCTAAATTTTTTTTATCAATTGCTCTACCTCATTAGCAACACCAAACGCCATAGTTTTGATAGGGCCTGAATTAAGTTCATAATGTGAAAAAGTAAAGTCATCTGTGTCATTATCAAACCAAAAATCACTATAGTGTTTATCGAACACTTTAATTATTTTTGGTAATGCATCGATCTGCGTTTCATTGAAGAATTGAGCAAATTCATAAGGCGATGGAAGTGTAATTAATTTCGCTTTCTTTATCGCCAATTTATTAGGCGCTCCTGAAGCAATCCCAGACAATACATTATGGATGTAAATGGCATCATTTCTATACCTTTCTTGATACACCTTACTCATAATTTCTCTTTCTTTTTCCTGCATAACGTTTTGTCTCTCGTTAAATTTGAGGCTCTCCTCAGCAGCTAAAGCACTCCTATCCGCCGCTTTTGCAGCTTTAACAGAAGCGATCAAGAGAAAAAAACTAAAAACGATCGATCCTGAAGCCGCTACTGCATCCCAATTTATTTCTACTGTCATTCAATCCCCTCCTAACCAAATATTTCGACTACCGGGGAATATTTTCCTGCTATTATTTACCCATGTACCTTACTTCACCGTCACCTCTTCAGCTTTTGGGGTTTAGATTATGGGCTCCGTGAAACAAAAAAGCCGCCTATTGGCGACCTTGAAAATTAATATAATCAGATAAGCTGGTGCAATGCCTCTTCGTTTATTAAGGCCCGTATATTACTTTCGCCAATTACTAACTCTGGGCCTCTTCGCAATGCTATTGTAATGAGAACATTGAGAATGTCCACTGTTCGATTGACAGTAGAAATTGCATACTCATTTGCCCTTCCCTCAATAAGACCATAATCATCACCAAAGACTTCCTTTGCCTTCTGTATTATTTCGAGGTACATCTTTCCAACCTCCTAATATCATTTGTATCTATAATAACATAATGGTCGAGCTCAATTAACCGTGAGCTCATCGGCTGGCGTGGATTTTTCACACACCATTCATTATAAGAGCCGAACCGTTAATAGGTTCCTCCTATATATAGGTGGCAGGCGTACGGCAAGATTTAGACACATTGGAGGAATAGACTCATTCCCTTGTTAATTTCTACTTTGGTTGTAGCGCGATCCAGATAAGATTGTACTGTGCTTTTTTTAGTATCAAGTTCTAAAGAAATCTGTTTTAGTGACATTCCACAACCGTGGTGTAGAACGAAGCATTGCCTTTCTCTCTCAGATAAATTGTGCATGGCATCCTCAATAGCATATTGTTCATGAGGTTGCAAACATCGTCCTTCCTCTTCTTCCTGTTGAAACTCTACTTCATAGGCTGTCAGATATTCCATCCATGCAGGATCCCATACACTTGTACGCTGAGCTCCAGATCTTCGATCGATCGTTCTACGCCAACCTGGAGGATATCCTGTTTCCATCCATTCAATTGAATAATCTAGATCACTTATAATTGCAGACATCATATTTTTATCTAATGTGATTGGTTCCATCTGCTTACGTAAGAGTTCACGCTCATTCCTATCTTTGGAGTCTTCTATTTTCTTCTTCAGCGGCTCAAGTTCTTTTTCCAGTGAAGCAAGCTTTTTATTTAACTTCCCTTTAGTGTCTTTATAACTCGCAATCAACGCCCGATCATTCATCATTAACCCTCAACTCCTTTGTGATATAATCGACTTGAGGATAAAAGCTGCTATTGCCCTGATGCGTCAGGGCTTTTTTCTGTATAAATACCTTCCACCAACATAGAAAACATCTTCATATTTGTACTGATAGGATATGTGTTATACGGATCTTTGAATCTAACCCAGCTCGGACCCCACGCCAGTACATTTACAGGCTCTCCAGGGCTTGAAGTAAAGATAAACTGTCTATGCCCGTCCGACAATGCTTTTTGAGTGTCCTTGTATCTCATTCAACTGATCCCTTTAATATAAATGGTCTCTCTGCTGCTTTCCCAGTCGGACGTGGATATTTAGCCTCAATTTCCGCGATTTCCTCAGAAGTTAGTTGTGATCTCTTAATCTCCCCTTGTCCACCACCTGTAACTTCGATGTCCTTACTTTTGATCCCCGAATACCAGTCACTCATTGCCTGTATCCTCCCTTGGTAGTTTGATATGGGCATAGTGAGTGACCTCATGGAGTTCAATAAAGTTATAATCGTCTCTCCATACCTTTGTTTGGTTATTATAGTCTGCTGTCCATATGCAATCCCCGTCCTCTAAGACGATATAATGGCCGGATTCTTTCGGCGGATTCTCCGGGTCATACTTTATCCAATTGATCATAGTGTCTTGTTCCTCTCTTTATGGGGAGCAGATTATGTAAACCTTATCCGGCCCCCGTTATCACTGGGATTATTCGGTCTGATTCGTTGCCCTTCGGCCTAATCCTTCATGTGGTCCTTGATCCGGGCTTTCGGCAGCCGCATTACAGCGAATGCTCCAAAGTCCGTGAGTGCTCCCTCGCCTTCTATCGCATCCTCAGGGATCCATATCTCACATTTGATGCGGTAATACCCCTTGTGCTTTCCTGACTTACTAGGTGCATGCGTTGACATGCTGCCTACGAATGGTGCCAATACCATCATGCTGTCTTCGTTAACCTTCTTAATCTCATCCATTGCCGTGCCTACTGTTTCCTTGGTGACACCAAAGATTACCGCTTTGCTCATATCCGCTTCTCCCCCTTATACCTCTATTAGTTCTGGATTCTCGTAGATATTGCCGATTACCTCAGATGTAGCAGCGATATGAAAGTCAAAAAAGTGACCTGTCCAACCACCATTTCCAGCATTAAGTTTAAATACATCAAACGGAACCAATTTGTAGCAACATTTGTGGGTATCGAAGCATACGACTCCTTTCCGACGTTTATCACAATACACATGGGTGTTGTAGTCTTCTATATCTCCTTCGTAAATCTCCCGACCATTCTTGTCCTTTAATCCGGTGTATTGCAGCCAAACTGTGTCCTCCGAAAAATCTTCCAAGTGCGGGAAGTCCAGCAACCATTGTTCCAGCGTATGACCATAAGTCATCTTTTTGATTGTCGGCAACCATGCCTTGTATTTAATCTCTCTGCCCATCGTGTATCGTCTCCTTTGATTGGGGTCTCAGCCCCCTAAATGTCACTTTTTCGGAACTTTTGCTGTAGATCCACACTCCGGACATTCCATCCATTCCTCAACACCGCCGCAATCGTCTCCATCAGACCATTGGTATTTCATCTCAGTCTTGCACTTTCGGCACTTCTTCACTTTTTGTTTCATGTGTCTCAGCCCCCTTATAAGTTCATCCAGCCCTGCGGCCTCCGCTACGCTAAGTATTGCGGTCGTTTCGGAGGCCTGACGGCCCATTCATATCATTTATTCGCCTGTATCTGACTCTCTGTCGAAACACGGTATGCACCAAATGAATCCATCATTATCCCGTTCATACTTCGATTCATCTGCATCACTCAGGTCCTTCTTACAGAAGCAACATTGTTTATCGATCAAAACCGTTCCCTTTCCATCGCAAGCAGTACAAACTTCCTGTGGCTCATAACCATTGGGCCCATAAGGAACGTTAAATCCGTCACCAGCACAACCAGGACATTCCATTTCAATTTTCATCTCTTATCACCGTCTTTGTAGGTAATGACCACCTTGTCACCTTGGATTTCTACACTCAACAACTCGGAATCTGTATTGATCCCGTTTTCATCCAGGAATAATGGTATGGGTACGATTACTTGCTGCTTGGTAAAGTTAAATTTACTCATGATCTACACGCCCTCCTATTGAATTTTCTCGCCTTCTTCGGTGTACATAGTGCTGTCTAACACCCACATTTCGGACAAGATTGAAAAGCAGGTTCCTCCTTGACTGCAAAGAAGTAACTACAGTCGCAAATCATTAACGCCCACTCCTTTTTCATTCCACGTCCTCCTTGGGTGCTGGCTGGAATCACAATTGGTGTCCAGTGAGTATGATAATCGGGCCAGTCTACATCCAATGGTGATCCACAGTACGGAGATTCCTCGATGGGGAATGTCTACCAGAGTACATCCCCATAGTCTTCATGCCATTCTTCGATTGATTTCGCTTCGGTCAGAGGTTTAAACCATTCATCAACAACCCATGATGGACCATCAATTGCTCTTTTCATCGTCTTCTTTAAATCTTCAATTTGATTATTCATGATTACCTCTTTCCTCACCGTTGGGTGCTGGGGTATCTGGGTAAAGGGTGGATATAGCCTCTCCATATAATTCATCGGCATCGCCGCTTATCAACCAATCATTTTCATCGTTTGCCGCCTTAATGATTGATTCCAGTTCTTTTACTCGTGCCTCTGCTGCGTCTGCACGCTCTGAGTATTTTCCAGCCTCAACTATTTGTTTCTCATATGCTGATTCTAAGCCGCCATACGCCCCCAACCAGTAGAACAGTGAATCAAGCACATTGTTAAGGTGGCTAATGTCATACTCATATCTGGCTGTATGGGCCATCTCCATATCCTTTTGCCAGTCCCTTTGTGTCATTGGGCTTCCTCCCGCACCTTAGTTCCCGAAAACAACCGTTCCTTACAAAGCTTCTGCCACGGTATGAAGTACACTTCAAAAGCCCCTTTTCCCGGGTTGCAAAATGTATAACCGCTCTCCATTTCAAGGTGTGAGTAATCTTCTGGCATGCGCGGATAGTATCGGCAGTATGCACCGTCTTGAACGTCTTCCACTGTTATTTCAAAATCAATATCATCAAACTTCCAATCGAATTCACCTTTGCATTTTTCCAAGAAGTCAGCAGCATCCTTGAATGCGCTTTTCTTGCCGACAATTTCGGTTGTGCTTGATCCGTCCGTGAATTCTATAATGTACATGGTTATCCTCCCTTAGTGGGAGAGGAGGGCTATTAACCCTCTCTGTCCCTGTATCTTCGTACTCCGAAATTAATCTCCATCCACCATTCTCAATTTACTTTCAAACTCTAACTCTTTGCCATTTTTCACTTTCCAATAACGCAGATTTCCATTCGCCATTCTTAATTCATAGGCTTGATGACATTTAGATGCGTCCATACAAGCAAAATTCTTAACTCCGACTTCGTTCACTTCTACTAAGAACTTCTCTTCAATTTGCTTCGCTGTCAATCTCAACTTAGACCCCCTATTACATAGTTTGCGTCTACTCTGACTTTGGGAGAGGAGGGATACTCCTACTCCCTATTTCAAATTATCTTTACGGATCATTGCATCATCTATTGCTTTGATTGCCGCCATCACCGGATATATCTGTAACGGATCTACAGCATTACCGAGAGCCTTCAGCCGACCAGTACGTTCCTTTACTCCTGTTGCTACCCGAGGTGGTTCCCAACTGTATTGATCCAAACTGAGTGGTGCCGGCTGTGGATAATTCGCGATATACTCCCCAAATGCATCCAAGGGATTTACTCCACTTCCGTCCATCCAAGAGGAAAATTCATTAGGGATTCCACCCAATAAGGATTGAGTTGTCCGCTCTGTTCCGAAACACACATTGAGAGATTCACTTGTTTTCCGTTCTCCACACGTTTTTGAATCGATGGGTTGGATAGGTTTCCTCTGTCCCTGTCGTCCGAAGCTTGAGTGGTCGGCCACATTTTGACTGTCGTCGCTAAATCCATGCTGTGAGAGTTCCCGTTCTTGCATGATCTCCTGCCTGTTTCCGTCAGTTCCACATTTGCCCTGCCCGTTGTCTCTGAGGCTGTCGGTGTCGGCCAAAACTTCACTTGATCGTTCAAATTCTGCGTCCATCCTTGTTCCATCTTGCGGGTTGCTCTCGGACCATCTGGGTTGTCCCCACTGCGGTAATCCCTTGCTTGTGGTGTCGCCCAAAGCTTCATTGTCCGTTCGTCCACTTGTTCCCGAAGGTTGGCTGGTCTGCTTCTGCCCTTCCTTGAGGTTGTCGCTTGTCGAATCAGTGCCTCGTCCGAACGCTGTGGCATTACGTCGAAAGTGTTCGGAGTAGCCCACAATGAAGACTCGCTCTCTGAGGTGCTTCGCCCCGACAGCCGCAGCCGGTACAACAAACGGTTGGACTTCATAGCCAATGTCTTCGAGATCTTTACAGATGTTTCCGAAGAGCATAATTTCTTGTTGTGTAAATACCGCCTCGTAAAAGTCTTCTTCCTCCCCAGACTGTACGGTTCGGCTTTCCACCGCAGGCAGCCCATTTGGCTCTGCCATACTGAGGATTCCAGCAACATTTTCGCCAACAAACCAAGTGGGCTGGACGTCTTGTAATATCCGGACAACTTCCGGCCAGAGATAGCGCTCATCGTCAGTGCCTCCACGCTGTCCAGCATTACTGAAGGGCTGACAGGGGAATCCAGCTGAAATAATGTCAATTGTTCTGGTTGCTGATAAGATGCCATCTTTCTCTAGCACCTCCCTTGTTAGTGTGCAAACATCATCGTATATTGGTACATCTGGCCAATGCTTCCGTAGTACCTTCTGAGGGAATGGTTCACGTTCGCAGAATGCTATTGTCTGCATGCCGGCCCACTCAGCTGCTAAATCAATTCCAGCAATTCCACTGAACAGGCTTAAGGTATTCATGTCTCCCCCTGTAGCGTGATATATGCCGCCTCTGCCCTCTCTCGGGGGCAAATGTTTGTCTTATCCTTTACCTGTGTCATGACTGTGCCTCCCTACGCTTGGATTCGCACTGAAAACAATAGTTCTTGAATACGTTACCTTCCTGCTTAAACATATATCCGTTCTTCAATGCACCGTTCATACGGTTATCAAATCCAAGTGGAATGTCACTATCTGCTATAACTTTTTCTTTTCCGCAATCGTCGCAAATCACTATTGTTCGATAGGTCTTTATTTCATCTGTTCTGAAGCTCATGCCTTGTCGCTCCCTTCCTTCAACAGTTCACGCGCTTTACTTCCTCTGTCGCTCGTTACCTTTGATTGACCTCTACCGAAGCTTGGCAACTCCCAATGTTCTTGATTAGCATAGAAATCCAGTACCTCTCGTTGTCGGGCTATGGTCTGCTGTGCCTCTGCTAACTGACGATTCATATCAGCCCGATTATCCTTGTAAGTCATTAATGCTTCTTCGTATAGTTCTACTTTCTGTTTCAGAGTGATGATATCTCCTTGTGACTCTTCTAGAGCAGCCAGCATACGTTCATCCTCTGAAGGTAAAACGACCTTTTGCAGAAATTCAGGTGCGAATGATCCACTGTACCCTTCGAGGAATACAGAATCCTGTGCAAATACTCCCTTCCCTCGCGTAAACTGATCTGACTTGCACGTCCATATCTTTCCCGGTTCTTCCTCGGATTCAATGCAAGTGTGCATTACGACACGATCACCCTTTTTAAGCTTCTTCTCTTCTATCCGTTCTGGTGTCATAGGATTAGTCATCGTCCGTGTCATCCTCCTCGTTATATAGATTGTCTGGGTGTTGGCGGCTGTGGCGTATGTCCTCAAGCATACAAAGGATTGTCGCGTGCTCGGATAGCATTCTGGCGCGCCCGGAGTATTTGAGCCTATTCAGTTCGTTTCCTCCACCGCACCGCGGCTTCGTACCATGCTTCTCAATCCTACGGAGCTTCCGACGTAGATACTGCCGCCGCTTATCCATACCTTGCAGGAGCAGTTCAAGTGTTTCTTCAGCCGATCTCATTCCTAATATCCATTGGATTGACGATCATGGTTTACTTTGTTCTTGGCTGTATAGGCTTCTGCAATCTGCTCGAAGGTAAACCCTAATCTTTGCTCCCCCAAAGCGTAGAAAGCATATAGTGCCCCTTTGAAAAAATGTTTTCGATGCATATCGAAATTCTCCATTGGATTTGCTAAAAACTTGTCACCGATAATCGCTCCAACCTGATGGAGAATCTCTGTGAACAGTACGGAAGTTTCTCCATCCACGCATTCGTCGTAGCAGTAAAGGTCATCTGGCGTAAGGTTGAGCTGTCGCGCGATGCTCAGGAAGAAGTGTAGACAGTCTACGTACTCTTCTAGTAGAGGATTGTAAGCTTCTCCGCGCTCGACACCAATATCATCTACGCCCAAGTTCCGCACGGCACGAGTACGTGGTTTCTGATTCTTGCTCCAATGTTTGAATCCGCGCCATTCATTTGCCAATTCTCCGATTTCTACCTGAAGAGCTAATATTGTACTAGGCAGCAGATCAACGCCTTCAAGGCCCTTTTCTTTGATGATTCGTGCATCCAGTACTTTTTGCATTTCAAGCATTTGTTCAAGAGTTAACGTATTTTCCATTGCCAATCGTCTCCTTTATAGGAAAGAGGGTGGTTAACCCTCAATTCTGTTTGGTCATTTAAGATGCTAATGCACCTATTTCCCAGGCTATCTTCCGAACTTCCGGCCAGTAATGCGCGTCTGGTCCCTGCCCATTACTATCCTTACAAAACCATTCTGTAATCGTTCGTTTGCCATGAACCACATATTCCCTCAGAGCCTTCACCCAATAGCTTTCTGTACTGGACATTGGTAACGTTCGACCATATAAACTAAGCTTTATGGGGCTCTCATGTACCTTGTGGTTCCCCCATGCCTTGCTTTCGATTTCTATTAAGGACAACCGTCCGTTGGCTTTTAATTCAAATGCGAAAAATCTTGAAGTCCAATCAAATTTATAAAGCTTTGAGAGCATCTCATTTGCTTTCACTAAACGTCCTTCTTTGCCTATACTCTTGCATTCCTTGCTAATCTGGGCTGCCACAGGTTCGCTGAATTTAATGCGCGCTGCTGGTTTGTGATGACCAGATTTCTTGATCAGTTTTCGCTTCCGGTTTTCCTCACTGTCTAAATCAAAGAACTCAAAACTCGCAATATTTCTGTAGTTATATTCATGCAGTATGACCCACCACATGTTGTTGATATTGTGGTAAACAATGCCGCGCTGCAAACACCCTTTACGATCTCTGAAATACTTAACTTCTCCATTCCGGATGCGTTTCCCGTCTTTATCTTTGCTGTTGTAACTTGGTACCTCGTACTCCGGTAATTCTTTACCTTCTTTGTAATGGCATGAGCTTTTAATGTGGTCCATCACTTTATCAAAAGCCCTGACTGTAACCGGCTTGGATTGATCCAGATACCCATCTGCCTTGCACGTTTCTTTGATGTGTTTTAATTCAGTTAGAAATGACAAGCGAAGCAAGTATGGCATGAGCTTTAATTTATCGAAATCATAGTAACCGCCGCTTCTATTGACTGTGTTAATTTCTTGGAAAAATTCAATTTTGAATCCCATGCGGTATTTTTCAGCCTTAAACTTAAGATCGCCTTTATGCCCCTCAAAGTGGTCTTTTGCCAAACAAGCGTAATCTCTTAAAATACGCTGATCTGTCTGAATGAACCATCCTCGCAGTTTCATCTTTTCAAAAATAAGACCCATAACAGCCGAGGCATTATCTGATTCATCTCTTAGATAAAAACTTGTTCCCTGCGAAGCAAGATTGTCTTCGAAATACATTTCTTTATTGATCATTTCTCGCTCTCTCCTTACGGCCTATACCCGAATTTGTATTAAACTCCCAACTCTCGCATTTCTGCATCCTCTGTAGCATCCAACGTGATTGATGGCATGCCATCCCATAACTCTCGAATCTCATTAGCCTTAGCAATTACTGCTGCTTTTTGCTTTGGTGTTAATACGATATCCATAGCCTCTTGATAATGGTTTTCTGCCTTGGTATAAGCTCGGGTATGCAGTACATTCATGTACTTCCAAAACTTTTCGTTACTCAGGGATTTAATCCGCTGGAAGTGTCTGCGCTGTTCTGTTTCAGTCATCCGACTAATCACCTCACGTTGTTATAAGAATTACTTAATCTTCAAATCGGTCATTAGGATGGTAAGATCCCTGAGCAGCATAGCCATTAAGAGCGTCAGTAAACATTCCAGTAAAGGTATTTAAGTCCTTAGTTTCTAAAGACTCCAGTAATCTAATTTCCTTTACTCGGAGATCCCTACCGGCTGCCGTTGCGATTAGATCCGCTATGGGTTCAATCTGCTGCAATCGTTCTTCTTTTACCTTCTCTAGTTCCATCTGCTTATTTAGCTTGTGATTGTATTCGTCCCAATCTTGTTCATCAAACCAAAAGTAATCGCCGTATTTATTCCAAAACACTGAAATCCAGTACTGCAAGAGCTCTTCATCCGTTTGGATAATGTCATGGCAGACCCCACAAAGGCGTAATCCATTTGTCTTAACTCCCCTGCCCTTTCTTCCTCGTGGCATTACATGATGTGTTGTTGTATCCGGGGCAGTTTTACAATGTGAACATTTACCGTCAGCCTCTGCAATCAATTCCTTAATTACTGCCGCTGGAAACTCACAGCGCTGTTTTGAACTTTTACCTGGCTTGTGATCTGCGAATATCTTTTGCTTCAAAGGAGATACCTCTTTCTTCTCCTTCTTCCACTGCCCTAAGCTGCTTGTCTTCTTGGGTTTCTCTTGTTTCTGCGGTTTCCAGAAAGTTTTATGAGGGGTTTCTTGAACCATGCTACACCTCATCTCTCTTTGATTTTGTTTAGTAGGTTGTTCTATAGATAATTGCTCTGCCTCCCACTCACATTCAGTACAACGATATAAGTCCAGGGTAATTTCCCTCATATCTGATCCACACTGGAGACATACCAGAATCATGATCCTCTCTCCGCTTCTGCAAGTTCGCCTGGCGTAAGCTGGCTTACTTCGATCTGTTGCTTGTCCCGAGCGTACAATGGAGCATAGCTATAAGGTGGAATTGCATTTCGTACATGAAGATAAGCAATAGGCTGTTCGGTAGCTTCCACATGAGCTTTAAGTTGCGCACATCGATATTTTGGTAGGATTGCCCAACCTTTGGGACGTTCTGGACGCCATCCGGGACCGCCTGTGATATAAAGTGGCTTACCACATTCTGCAGCTTCGTTACGGGTCAGCCAGCCATTTCTATCAGGCATTCTTCTGAGTGTCCTCGAACCAAACTCTATCAACTGTAGCTAAATAATCTAGTGGCATGCTTCGTCCTGAACTAACTTCATAGGCATCTATCTCCATGTTATCTAGTGTCATGCTCTTACGGCCTCCACGAGCTGCCTCAGTCTTATAAGCTCTCAGCGCAGTGAATGGTAATAAGTACGTCTTTCGTTGCTTTCTAAACTCTACCAGCACGAAGCATAGAGCCCCAAACTTATGACATTTTTCTAAGTGCTCGTATTGGTGATCTGCAACGTTTTTAAGGTCAAATCGATCTAGCTCTTGGATTGACTTAGCTTCGAAAAAAACAGCCCTTCCACGATAAATCCCATCATAATCAACGGTTGACTTAGCCTCAAAGAATCCTGCAAGTACCTTTGTTCCTTTGCTCCTAGTTACTTTTACTGGTGTGGATCTTTTGTTGATAACCGCAAGCTCTCTATTCTCGTAAGATTCATTTGTGTAATTTAGTAGATTCTCGAACGCAGCTCCCCGGTTCCCTTGTCCCATGTTTAACCGCCTTTCTATTAGCTCTAGAATCAAGTACATAGTTCATACCATCGATATTAAGTATGTTTGGTGCTTCATTTTTGACTTTCATTACTGTTACGATCTTTTTATATTTCTTACCAACCTCGTAATGTGTCATTTCGAATCTTTCCTCGCTCTTTTTGGGGTTTCTAATTCACGTTTTTCAGCTATTTGGTCAATCATATCTTCAATCTTTGCCCTCACAACTTTTTGACTAGTTGATAACCCAACACCTGCAGTTGATGCCTCTGAAATAATTTTAGCTACGATATGGTCAGCTGCTGCCAAATGTTCAAAAAGTCGATATTCCAAGGATTCAAAGATTCTATCGAATTCATTTAGCAAGTATTTCTCCCGGCGTTCAGCAGCAGTCATAATCACCACACCTCTGAACGTCTACGATCGACGAGCACCATTATGAGCTTTTTTATTTTTTCTCTGGCTATAAGTTCCATGGTGGCGTGAATGCGTATGTCATAATCTAGAGAGTCATTGTTGATTATCTGCAGAAGCTCGGTGTCAGTCTTCCAGTTTAGAAATTTCAACGTCTTTTTTCCTCCTCAGCTCGTTTTCTTTTATCAAGAAGCTCAGCCATGGACTTCTCATGAAGTTCGATTTCTTCTTGTGTAGGAGGAGCAACGGGGTTCTTAGTAATTTCAATTTGTGGTTTCCCACTTTGCCCACCCCGCCCATTCCTATAACTATTACTAGAAGGATTGCTTCGTAGTTCTTTCTCCTTTGTCCATGGCTCGTCTATGCCTTCGGATTTCCATCGTTTTAGAATGGCACGAACATAACTAAGATTTCGCTTGCCAGCAATTATCGAAGTACGCATAGCCTCGCAAAGCCATCTTTCGCCATATTCATTTATAAAGTCATTAAGCTGATCAGATATCACAGAACTGATTGTGCCAAACCCTTCAGCTTCAAACATCCGGAACGGATTAACTGGCAGAGGCACCTCTATCTCTATTGGTTTTATTTCACTTTCTTTTTCTTTTTCTTTACTTTCCTCTCCTTTACTTTCCTTTACTTTACTTTCCTTTACTTTACTTTGTGTACTTTCTGCTGACATTTTCCCTTGTTTGTCGGGATTAATGTAAACATTAACTGGTGTACTTTCAGCACTGACGATCACGATTGAGTGTGATACTTTCTTACTTTCTTCTAACGGATCAATGAGTAAATGACCTTCAAATAAAGTTACTTCTTTACGTCTTTTCGCTGCCTCAATATATCTTTTCTGGAACCCTCTTGATGTCAACACCTTGTAATTTTTGTATACATTTTCATTGAAGAATCCCCAGTTTATGCATTCATTTACGATCTCTTTTACAGTGTTAATGTCAGCATTAACCTTACTGGAAAGGGCATAGTGTTCACGCTCCTCCCAGGGATAAAAATATCCATTGCGATAAATATTCATCATAATTTTTACGATAACTCCGAGTCCCTGCATTCCATATTTAGCTATTGGGACAACTAATTTATCATCCTGATCAAAATCAATATCCAATGGGAAATAGTCTAGGCCTTCTTTTAATGGCCTTGCCATGATGTCAGACCCCTTTCCTTAGCTTCCATTCATCGCACCAATCAGACACTTATAATCGCAGCACAACCCCTTATGACCGTATTTAACAACTGCTTGTCCGATTGGTATCTTTTTCCGACACTTAGGGTTAATACAATTTCCAAGTGATCTTTGTTTGTGCAGAGTTTTAGGATTAAGCTTAAGTTTAGGCTGGTAGGTTTTATTAAGAGATTTCATTTTTTGTTGCAACTCAAAAATCTCTTTTTCTATTTTATTTTTTCGTTTCTGAGTAAGCTTCGAACCTTTTTTATGTTCAGCGTATAGTGTTCTCAACCGTCTCCTAATAGCCGTTGCTTCTAAAACCTTCATGGCAGATTCGTCTTTCATTAATCCCCACCTCCTAATGTGTTCATATCAACCCGTACTCTTAATCTGAGTTCATAAATGTACTCACGGAGAGAAGAAAACTCATTCTTCCACATCATCTTTTCTTCAAGAGCTGTAGCCTCAACCATTCGCAAGTCCTCAATAGCAAGATCGCCGGCTATCTCTTTCTCTCCGCGCTTTGCTTCCTTTCTAGCTTTGGCATAAGCTATTTTACGGGCTGCATAGATACGAGCATGCTCACCGTCTCTAACAGCCGATACTCGTCCAATAAGCATGTGAGCAGCTGTAAGCAGGCGTATTTTTTCCATGATTGCTCCAGGAGCATTGTCATCGTATGCGTCAGCCTGAGCACGCAATTTTCTGATGTCCTTGATATACTGCTTAATATCAATGTCCATCTGATTTCACTCGATCTCTTATTAATTTGTTACCGAAGCAATGATAATTACAGATATGACCGCCATGGGCTGATAGATGTACCTTCCCTTCAGGAATAACTGTCTCGCAAGCTAGACATTTAAAATTACCGTTGGTCCAGCCTGAAGTTACTTTCTCACGCTGTATCTGACGCTCTAAAAAGTCTCTTCTCCTTTGTTCTGGAGTTCTCATCCATGCCGGATAATTCATCGTTTTTAAAACAAGGTCTAGCGCCTCTTCACGCATGTCCTTTACATATTTAGAGTGAGCTATTGCAGCACGTTCTTGAGCCGTGAAATCCATCCCATCAAGGATGGGATCGGCATAGGGTTGGCGCTTATGCATAGATAAAACTGCATTAAATAAACTTGTAGATTGGATTGTAACCTCATATTTTCGTCCAGTTACATCTACCATAGGTAAATTCCAATCTTTAGCTTGCATTGCTTTTTCCTCCAAATCCTGATAAACTAACCGTAATTGAATTTGTTATGTTCGTGTTTAGCCTACCGGCTCCTACCCCGGTGGGCTGTTTTTCATTTGATCGGCCATTTCGGAACTTGTCTAAGGCGATTTCATCCCACACTTTCAGCAACTTATCCTGACATTCCCTCCTATTTCGAGCAGCAAATAGATAGATATTGAAATCAATCTCTCCACCACGTAATAACGCATCATCTTCAACTGTCTTCCAAAAGACAACCTCCTCGCGAAGATCCTTAGCTATCATATGCTTGTCCACAAGATCCCTCCTTTTCTTGATAAATTCAAAACAACATTTGACCATTTGCTTGTTCAATCTGTCTCATTAGGTTATTGGGTGGATTCCAAAGTGGAACATAGTGAAGCGCACGATCGTAATCTTTAATGAATGTGTTGTTATATGAATTGATCTCAAAGAACTCAGTGAATTCATTCCACAGCGCTGAATATACTTGCGTCCGAAGGCTGCTATCCTTATAGGCTGCTGATTTCTTTCCACCCACGATTTCTAAAACTCGCTTATTCCCTGCCTTTTTTAGTGTTCGTTGCTGCCCGTAATCAATCGTTGTGCGGTTTTCTAAATGCTCTACCCGATCTTCCATTTCTTTAGTTCGAATATCCAGCATCAGAATTGCTTGTAATTCTTTACTAGCCCCAGCGAATGGATTCTTGATCTTTTCTTCCATAGCTTCGAATTTAGTCACATAAGCAGCTGTGAAGAGCACACCCTTTTCTCCTGTCATTTTATTGGCTACCATATCGCAACCTTTACGAGTCAAGAGGTAATTAGGCTGTTCTTTGTTCTGTGCATTGAGATAATGGCTTAGAATGAAGAATTGATGACTCCCGAGATCTTGGGAGTCCAAAATCTCTGCATATCTCCGAATGTCTGATAAAAGATGGTCATGACGTTTACCCATCATGTCTGCTACTTCGCGGCTGTCAATTGTAACTGGCTCCTTAACAATTTGTTTATGCATAAATCGCTACCTCCCTTTACTCCTAGCTGATCTCCTATCTTTCGCGTTATTGGAGTCGCTAGGGTATCCGATATTTAATCGCTGAATTGGCGTGTGTCCTTCTAGATTTTTGTTTGTGGCTTGAGGATTGTATCCGATACTTTGTGGCTTTCCGTATTTTCCAAACAACTCTTTACGCTCCATTTTATGAGCCGTGCGGCAATGATTAACTGTGATTACTTCACCTGTATGACCGCAAGTGGGGTAAGGGCATCTGACTGTGCTGCATATGATTACTGTCACGTAACTAAACCTCCTTACCTTCACCTAGAGAAGCTATATACCTTACTTCTAAGTCATCTATAATTGGTATCATTTCAGGCTGTTCTATATTGTAGAGGCGTGCTCGATCGATGAAATCTTGTATTTCTTCTGATGTACATCCACGGTTAAGGCAGTTTTGAATAATGGAATTTAACTCGATCATCTTTTTGTTTTTCAAATCACATACCTCCAATCGAAAATACTGCTTGTCCCACAAGGGAAGGCTCAGCCCTCCACTAGTGAATATTTTTTTCCCGTTATCATCTCAGCCCACGCAATTTTACATCGGTCGGGTAGATCTGTTTTTGCGGGATCAATCTCAACCTTTTCATTATTGATGATCATGTAATGAGTTCTAACTCTTAGCTTTTGGGTTTCTTTACGCATACACATCCCTCCCATATAACATATGCATATCTGGTTGTCCGACTTTACTTATATAGAGCTTTCTCAGGTAACCCTAAGTTTAAGTTAGGATCGGATTCAAAAAAAATGATATCTCTTACTCTGCATCCTAAAACTTCAGAAATCCGTATGGCTTCCTTTATACTTATTTCCTCAGGATTATTCTCCCATTTAGCATAGGTACTAGCATGTACGCCTAATTTCTTAGACATTGCTGCTTTATTAAGCTTTCGCTTTGCTCTCCACTCCCTTAAGGTTCGTTTAGCGACTTCTACCATGGTGTCACCCCCCCTCTGTGGATTCAATATATCCTAAGTTAAATTTAGAGTCAATAGATAAAATGAATATTAGGCACAATTTACTAAGTATAAATTAGATATTTGTTGTATATATTAATGAATAATAGTATAATAACGTAAATAAAGATAAGAGGTGCGATATGAATTCCATTAATTTTGCTAATAATCTAAAAAAACTTAGGGAAGAAAGAAAATTATCTAAGGCAGAGTTAGCGCGGAGGATCGGTGTATCTGATGTAACTGTAGGTTATTGGGAAACAGGTAAAGCAGAACCTCGAATGGGTAAAGTTGAAATGATCGCTAATGTACTAGGAGTCGTTACTGACGATTTACTTTTCGAAAATGAGGCCTCTTTGCAACCTATTGAGGGATCTAATAATGTATATTCCATAGAAAACAGTTCAACAAAAGTTCCTTTATACGGAAAAATATCTGCTGGGATTCCTTTAGAAATGATTATGATTGAAGATCATATTGAAATCCCTCATTTCGTATTTACACATCACCCAGAAGCCTTTTTGTTACAAGTAAACGGCGATAGTATGAATAAAGTTATACCTAATGGATCGTTTGCATTGATTGATCCAACTCAGGATGTGGCTAATGGCGATATTGTTGCAGTAGCTGTGAATGGTTATGATGCAACTCTTAAACGATTCTATAAGCTACAGAATACATTAGTGCTTGAACCTGATAGTTATAATACAGAGTACTCTGCCAAGTCATTTGATATAAACTCAGAAGAAGAAACCACTGTTAAAGTTATTGGGAAAATGGTATGGTTTATGTCCCCATTTAATGTTAAATACTAAGTTGGAAGGAAGCATGATATGAAAGTAGCAGCTTATATTCGCGTTTCTACTGATGAACAGGTTGAAAAAGGCAATTCATTGACCGAGCAGTCTGAAAGGCTAGAATCTTACTGTAAAGCTATGGGATGGAACAAACCAGATATCTTTTCTGATGATGGGATAAGTGCTAAAAATATAAATCGTCCAAGCTTAAAAAAACTCATTGCTAGAGTTGAGCAAAATGAATTTGATATTGTGCTAACCACAAAATTAGACCGATTATGTAGAAATTTGTTAGACCTGCTCCAGCTAGTTAATCTGTTTCAAAAACATAATTGCGAATATGCCTCCTCTTCCGAAAGTTTTGACACTTCCACGGCTGTAGGGCGGATGACATTACAACTACTAGGTACGTTTGCAGAGTTCGAACGTGAAAGAACAAGTGAGCGTGTAAAAGATAATATGATCTCACTTGCAAAAAATACAAATAAAGCTCTCGGCAAACCATGTTACGGCTATATTATAGAAGATGGTTTATACGCCATTAATGAAGAAGAAGCTAAAAATGTAAGCTTTATGTTTGACCTTGCCGAAGAAGGGCATGGTCACAGGATGATAGCAAAACGCCTAAATGACGCTGGTGTAACAACTAGAAAAGAAAAAATGTGGGATCAGGTTAATGTAAGAAAACTAATGGCCAATGAAACGCTATCAGGCGTTATGATTTACAACAAAAGAGCAACCAAAAATGGGAAAACCATTATGCGTGATGCAAGTGAGTGGATTATTAATGAAAATAACCACCCTGCTATCATCGAACCTGAAAGATTTGAGAAGGTACGCATGATATTTAAAGCTCGTTCAATATCGCGGAAACATGCCGATAACGAATCTTACATCTTAACTGGTCTTGTTAAATGCAAACATTGTGAAGCTAATATGAAAGGAAATACTCAGCGAATCAAAAGAGGCTCTAACGATTACGCTTATTATAGGTACATGTGTTCATCGTACACTCTGGGCTATGGGTGCAAACATCATGCAGTGCATCGTGAAGATTTAGAAAGCTTGATAATCGAAGAAGTGAAGAAGTTGGCTAGTCTCTCAGAGAAAGAACTAAATATAAACATAGCTGCCGCCGTCACTGATGAGGAAGAGATTAAAGAAATTATGACCCAATTAGCGAGAATAGAGAAGAAAATACAGAAACAAATAGAAGCTTATGAAAATGATCTTATCTCGGCAAATGACTTAAAAGCAGCTAGTCAACGCGTTGAGATCGAGAGAGGCATGTTGAGAATACAATTAGAAAAATTAAAAGATAAAAAAGGTGATGCTTCAGCAGTTAAGTCAAATGCCGAAAGATTGTTAGGTGATATTACTGGAGTAGATAGACTGAAAGCTAAAAAAGCATTAGCTTTGATAATTGATAAAATAGAGGTTGAAGACGGAGAGATCGTTGATATTACGTGGAAAAATGCACGCCTCAATGTATAATAGGG